>NZ_JBKQGZ010000006.1:0-202856 GCF_050487165.1 Providencia sp. Me31A | reverse complement strand
AGCGACACTCCAAGGAGGGGATAAATTGAGTATTCGGGCGTAAAGAGACTTTTCGTCCATGATAGTAATCCCTGATCATAAAATATGCATTATGATATTATCAGCCACCATAACAAGGGAAGTCCCACAGAACTACAGTATTCGCCTATCTAGTATTCCAACACTTTATGGTGAAAAACTTGTATTACGGATACTTAATACCCAATTGAAATATTCATTAGAGCACATAGGGATGTGCTCTTCCCTTCTTAAATCACTAAAAAAATGTCTGAATCAACCTCAAGGACTAATTCTAGTTACAGGGCCAACGGGAAGTGGCAAAACAGTCACCTTATACAGTGCATTAGAGTACTTAAACCAGTCTTCACGAAACATATCAACTATTGAAGACCCTATTGAAATTCCTCTACAAGGCATCAATCAAACACAAGTTAATGAAAAATATGAACTAAGCTTTGCTTTCATTCTACGGGCCCTTCTAAGACAAGACCCTGATATTATAATGATTGGCGAGAT
Organism: Providencia sp. Me31A; assembly: GCF_050487165.1. Lineage (NCBI taxonomy): Bacteria > Pseudomonadati > Pseudomonadota > Gammaproteobacteria > Enterobacterales > Morganellaceae > Providencia > Providencia sp. Me31A. The sequence goes on along the minus strand of NZ_JBKQGZ010000006.1, from coordinate 202,340 downwards.
AAGAGACGAAGAAACAGCCCAAATTGCGACTAGAGCTGCTCAAACAGGTCACTTAGTACTATCAACGCTACATACCAATTGTACTCTTAGCGCGATAGACCGAATGGAACAATTAGGCATAGATCACACCCAATTAAAATCATGCTTAAAAATGATCATTGCACAAAGATTGGTACGTAAACTCTGCCCTCATTGCAAGAAAACAGTGCCGCAACAAACTAAATTAGATGAAAGAAACACTATCAATGAATGGTCATCTAACGGTTGTGAGCTTTGTTTTTCTGGATTTATGGGAAGAACTGCCATCTATGAATATCTAGATCAGAAAAAGATAGATAACTTCTTTTACGGAAAATTAAATGTCTTAGACGGATTTGATAATCTGTTTAAAGCTGGTTTAAAACTTGTTAGTTCAGGGGAAACAACGCTCCAAGAAATTTATTCTATCATTGGACATGAAAGAGGTTAAAATGTTTATTTATTCATACATAGCCACCGATATTAATAATAATTTAGTCAAAAATACAATTATCGCCAAAGATAAAAAAAATGCTTTTATAGAAATCACAAAAAATAATTTAACTCCATTAAAAATAAAATTTCAACGTTTTTTTATTTTAAACCTTGAAAACATTAATTACCGAACACATTTCTTTCATCAATTAAGTATTTTATCTTCATCTGGAATCAACCTAGTTCAATGTCTAAAAGTACTTAAATCCAACTGCCAACTTCCTTTTTGGATAAGCATAATAACAAACTCAATTCAGCATTTAGAAAAAGGTGAAAAACTATCACAATACTTCGCAAATTATCCATTAATATTTAATGAAACCATTATCAGTCTTATTTTGGTAGCTGAGAAAACTGGGCAATATGATGAAAGTTTTCGAGCTATTGTTTCAATATTAGAACATAATGAAAAAACATTACTATTGATAAAAAAAGCAACACGTTACCCTCTAATACTTTCATTATTTTCTGTTCTATTATTAATAATAATGATGCTCTATGTTGTCCCCCAATTTAACGACATATATCAAAACTTCCAACAAGAGTTACCACTTTTAACAAAGGTTATAATCCTCATATCAGAAACATTAAAAAGTCAGTTCTTTTGTATATTATTATTATTTTTCCTTTTCATAGCATCATTATTTAAATTTAAAGAAAAATATATATTATTAATTCAAAAACTCATAATATATATTCCGTTTGTTAAAAAGGCTATCCGCATTCATTATCTAAGCCTATACTTTCTCACAATGTATTCAACAATTAAAGTAGGATTATCGTTATCCGAATGCTTAGCATGCACAATCCATACCATCAGTAACCAACAATATAATAAAGATTGTAAATTAATATCTAACTTAGTAGATCAAGGGGAGCTGTTATCTGATGCAATGAAAAAAACCAACCTTTTCCCTACCTTATCTATACAGCTAATATCTATAGCGGAAGAGTCAGGTAGACTTAACTATTTTACCAAATACTTATTTAAATATTATTCTGAGCAATATATTATCTATAGTGAGCGTTCCCTTAAAAACCTTGAGCCTATTTTGCTTGCTATAATGGCTATATTGGTTGGTGTGATTATGCTAGCAATGTATTTGCCAATATTTAACTTAGGTAACGTTATAAGTGAGTTATAAACCTATTTCATGATGATAAATTCATTATACTTTTAGTTTACTTAAGTTGAATTTTGATATATTTCATAAGTATTTTTAACTATTCACATTAAGATTAATTTGAATGAAGACAAATGCGTTATTTCAGTGTAATCTATTTTCTTCCTGTTAATAAATGAATAATTTTATGCCATATATAGTAGCTTTGACAGGTGGTATTGGAAGTGGAAAAACAACAGTAGCAAATGAATTTGCCAAACTGGGAGTTCCCCTTGTCGATGCTGATGTTATTGCTCGCCAAGTCGTAGAGCCTAATACAACCGCTTTCAAAGCAATAAAATCTCATTTTGGTGAAGAAATCATTCTTCCTACAGGCTCACTAGATAGAAAAAAACTACGGGAAGTTATTTTTTCTAATCCCGATGAAAAAAAATGGTTAAATGCATTGCTGCACCCGCTGATCCAACAAGAAACACAAAAGCAACTTCAACAATTAAAATATCCTTATGTATTATGGGTTGTTCCCTTATTGATAGAAAATAACATTCAGCATCTAGCTAATCGAGTACTTGTTGTCGATGTCACGCGCAAAGAACAAATTGAACGCACCTTAAAAAGAGATAATACTAATCTTAAACAAATTACAAATATACTTAATGCACAAGTAAACCGAGAAACACGTTTATCTTATGCTGACGATATAATTACAAACCATACAAACGATATTAATCTTGCGCACAAAGTAGCAATGCTTCATAACCAATATTTGACACTAGCAAAAATAAAATATTAGGAATCAAAATGGGCGAACTGACTACAATAAACTCTATTACTTATGAATATCCCATGAATGAAAAGATCCGTTCTTGGTTGCGCCTTGAAACGCTTTTATCTCAAGTCTATGATCTTAGTAATATAACCTCCTATTCTACGGGTATTGCTTTTTTTCGTTCTGTGTCTGAATTGATTGAAATACTTGACCGAGGTGAAGTACGTTCTGAATTAATTAAAGAACTCGAAAAGCAACGTTCTCGTCTGTCTACTTGGGCTGCTGCACCTAACGCAGACGATCAGTTAATCTCTTCCTTATTACAACAATTAACCGATAAGGCCTCGCGATTAAAGTCTGTACCGCGTTTTGGTCATCATTTACGAACAGATAAAATAATTGGCATGGTACGCCAGCGGTTAAGTATTCCAGGCGGTTGCTGTGGTTTCGATTTGCCTACATTGCAATTATGGTTGAGTATTCCCCAACAAGAACGAGATAACGCCATCGCAGGCTGGCTACAAAGCATTGATCCTCTTAATGATGCATTAAAAACAATTCTCACCTTGATACGCCAAAGTGGAAACTTTGAGCCTAAAGAATCGCATAATGGCTTTTATCAAAGTAACGTCGACGGCAAAGAGTTATTGCGTATTAAATTATCTGCGGAGCACCTTATTTATCCTCAAATTTCAGGTCATAAGACACGCTTTGCTCTACGTTTTCTACATATTAATAGCGAGAATGGTATACTGCCAGAGATTATTAATTTTGAATTATCCTGTTGCTAGCTAGAGACGTGTTTTATGAGTGAAATCATTGAAGTTAATTGCCCTACTTGTCAAAAAGTTGTTATTTGGAATGAAAATAGTCCCTATCGACCATTTTGTAGCAAACGTTGCCAACTTATTGACCTTGGTGAATGGGCTAGTGAAGAAAAACGTATTGCTAGTCAAGGAGATATATCTGACAGCGATGATTGGAGTGAACAACCCGAACAGTAAAAATACAGCTTGAGTGGAAAATACAAAAAAGCGAGTTATTGACCCTGTAAATAATTCTGTGTATTTTCCACCTACTGCCTGATTAAACTTGCCTACTTTTTTGTGTGAGCATATCTACAACGACTCTATTTGCGGGCGGAAACTCATCAGCGACTAAGTCACATTGATCAATCCAACGTGAATCCTGCCCTTCTTTACCGAATGGCTCGTTGTCCCATTTAGAAACAACAAAGAAATAAAGGGTAATAAACCTATCTTCAAACTCACAGTCTACGCGGTGAAAAAGTTCACAGTGATTCACGATGATCCCAACTTCTTCCTCAAGCTCACGACTGAGTGCATCTTCAGGGCGTTCACCTTTTTCTAGCTTTCCCCCCGGAAACTCCCAGAACCCCGCCATGTGAGTTCCTTCAGGGCGCTTGGTAATAAAAATTTGCTCATTTGAATTACGAATAATTCCAGCGGCAATATGCAGATGTTTTTTTTCCATAATTTTTTCGTTAAAAAGGCGGGTTACCCCGCCTTTGTCTTATTATTAATAAAGTTAAAAACTAATTAGTTTAAGCGGCCATGACATTGTTTATATTTTTTACCTGAACCACAAGGGCATGGATCATTACGGCCAATCTTGTGACCTTGAGTTGCCATTTGAACTTCAGTTTCCGTCATTAAAGATTCAGAGCCTGCTTCGTGGCTCAACTGCTGCTTTTTCGCTAAGCGTTCAGCTTCTTCACGACGTTGTTGTTCTAAAGCTTCGACCTCTTCCGGTAAACGAACTTGAACTTTGGATAACGTGCTGATCACTTCATATTTCAATGCCTCTAGCATGCTAGCAAACATGCTGAAAGACTCGCGTTTATACTCTTGTTTAGGATCTTTTTGCGCATAGCCACGTAAATGAATACCTTGGCGTAAATAGTCCATTGAAGCCAAATGCTCTTTCCATAAGGTATCTAATGTTTGTAGCATGACACCTTTTTCAAAATTACGCATCGTTTCAGCGCCCACAATTTCCTCTTTACGCTCATAGATCTCAACGGCTTTCTCCATAATACGTTCGCGTAAAGTTTCTTCGTGTAGCTCGGGTTCTTTATCCAACCATTCTTTAATTGGTAAATCGAGGTCAAAATCATTAACTAAACGTTGATGTAACCCTTCGATATCCCACATCTCTTCTAATGATTGAGGTGGAATATATGCATCCATTGTAGCTGTGAATACATCCTCACGAATGCTATCAACGGTTTCCTTGATATCACCACCATCAAGTAGTTCATTACGTTGAGTATAAATAGCACGACGTTGATCACTGGCAACATCATCATATTCCAGTAATTGTTTACGAATATCAAAGTTGCGACTTTCAACTTTACGCTGTGCATTAGCAATCGCTTTAGTTACCCACGGATGCTCAATCGCTTCACCTGGTTTCATACCTAGTTTTTTCATCATACCAGTGACACGGTCTGAAGCAAAAATACGCATCAACGCATCTTCCATTGATAGGTAGAAACGAGATGAACCCGCATCCCCTTGACGACCCGCACGACCACGTAACTGGTTATCGATACGGCGTGATTCATGGCGCTCTGTACCAATAATATGTAAGCCGCCTGAAGCTAACACTGCATCATGGCGAGCTTGCCAATTTGCTTTAATTTCATCGATTTGTTCTTGGGTTGGCTCTTCTAATGCTGCCACTTCAGTCTGCCAGCTTCCCCCCAACATAATATCTGTACCACGACCTGCCATATTGGTTGCGATAGTTACTGCCCCAGGTTGACCTGCGTTAGCAATAATATCAGCTTCCATCGCGTGAAATTTAGCGTTCAAAACGTTATGCTTGATTTTAGCTTTTTTCAGGGCATTAGAAATCAACTCAGATTTTTCAATAGAGATGGTACCGACTAGAACGGGTTGGCCATTAGCGGTTCTCTCACGAATATCTTCAATAATCGCAGCAAATTTATCTGCCTCATTCATATAAACAAGATCGGGTAAGTCTTTACGAACCATTGGACGGTTAGTTGGAATAACAATCGTATCGAGTTTATAAATAGAGCTAAATTCAAAAGCTTCGGTATCAGCAGTACCGGTCATACCAGCTAATTTCTCATATAAACGGAAATAGTTCTGGAAAGTAATAGATGCCAACGTTTGGTTTTCATTTTGAATTTCAACGCCTTCTTTTGCTTCTACTGCTTGATGCAAACCATCTGACCAACGGCGCCCTTCCATTGTACGGCCTGTATGTTCATCAACAATAACAATTTGGCCGTCTTTAACAATATAATCAACGTCTAAAGTAAACAGAGCATGGGCACGTAAACCTGCCATCACATGGTGCATTAACATAATGTTAGCCGGTGAGTATAACGACTCCCCTTCTTCCATTAAGCCTTCTTTTGACAATAGCTCTTCAATTAACACCAAACCACGTTCAGTTATTGTCACTTGGCGTGATTTTTCATCAACGGAGAAATGGCCTTCACCTTGAAAAGTATCAGAATCTTCTTTCTCTTGGCGTTGTAGATGGGGGATCAGTTTATCCACTTTTTGATAAAGTTCTGAGCTATCTTCCGCTGGACCTGAAATGATCAGAGGGGTACGAGCCTCGTCGATAAGGATTGAGTCCACCTCATCCACTAATGCATAATGAAGTTTACGTTGAACACGCTCTTCAGGGCTAAATGCCATGTTGTCACGCAGGTAATCAAAACCAAATTCGTTGTTAGTACCGTATGTAATATCTGCTGCATATGCTTCACGTTTTGCCGGTGGCGCCATGCCCGGTAAGTTAATACCAACAGTTAAACCTAAAAATTCGAATAATGGACGGTTGTTTTCTGCATCTCGTTTTGCTAAGTAGTCGTTCACGGTAACCACGTGAACACCTTTACCTGTTAACGCATTGATATATGCGGGTAATGTTGCCGTTAATGTTTTACCTTCACCAGTACGCATTTCAGCGATACAGCGCTCATTGAGCACCATCCCACCGATTAACTGAACATCAAAGTGACGCATGCCAAACACACGCTTACTCGCCTCACGAACTGTAGCAAAGGCTTCAGGGATAATACTTTCTAGGCTTTCATTTTTTGCCAAACGCTCGCGAAACTCTGCCGTTTTCGCTTTTAGCTCTTCATCCGATAGTTTCTCGAAATCTGGCTCTAAACGGTTAATTTTCTCAACTTCTTTACGCAAACGACGTAATGTACGATCATTACGGCTACCAAAAACTTTAGTTAGAATCTTTGTTAACATACTCTTAATCTCTAAAAATCAATTAGTTATTTGAATTTAAAATGAATTTTACGACACAAAACAGCCCAGCAATTCGTGCTGTTAAGTCACTAAATGGAGATTATGCAGTTAACGGGCCTGCTCGAATACCATGGACTTGAGCGATCCAAATGGCAGGTTGGTAGACAATAAAGTGAGGGTAGTCATAATGACTAACTTGAGCAACACGGGTATCCCACTGAAGTGAACGCTGTGCCAGCATGGCATAGAGCGTATCTAACATTAGTTCAGGAACAATTTGCTGCTCTGACTCTTTCTTAGCAGTGCTTACATCATCATCTTCAGTCGAGGAAAACGCGAAAGTGAGTTGGCGAATCACATTTCTCACTGCGTGCTGCTGCCAGTAATTAACTGAATAGGATGATGACGAAGAACGTTGCGAATTCTGTTGAGCAAATAAATTATCAAACGCGTTAACGGCTTGACTCTGGCGGTTAACAGAAGAGGAATTGACCTGCGTTAGTTGGGATTCAGAGAGTGCATTTAAAATTGTAGGCAAGCCGACACCCGTGGCCACAACACCTAATAGCAGGTGAGACCAAAAGTATTTTCTACCAAGTTGTCGCCAAAAATTTAAAATGCCCATTAAACTCTTATATAATGAATGCGTGACAATATTAATATCTGTAGTAGATTCGTTTTATATCATCGTTAGCCGGAGCCGAAAATGAGAGATAGCCATCCACAAGCACTGTTTGATGTTCTTGAAGGATCATTGGCAACATCATCGAACACCTTACAAGCTATTCAGCGTAATGCGAAAGCCATTATTAAGCTGAACCGTGCAGTAAAAGGTTTGCTTCCAGCTGAAATCAAACCAATGTGTCGTGTTGCTAACTACCGTAATAATATTGTGGTCATTGAAGTAGCAAATGCCAGTTGGATGACCCGACTTAATTACGAAAAATTAAATCTACTTTCTGCATTAAGGATGTCTATTCTACCATCTTTATCGTCAATCGACATCAGAATCAACCCAGATCTAATGCGAAAATCGCAACAAAATCGGTCAATAAACAAGCAAGTAGTTCCATCAACACAAAAAATGAACGAACGCCAAATCAGCACACAGACTGCATTAACATTATTGAAATTGGCTGAGAATAGCCCTAAAGGCTTAAAAGAAAGGTTTGAACGGTTGGCTGCACTAGCCGGAGAGAGTACTAGTACAACCAACAGAAAAGACTAACCCCGATAAATATCGGAGATAGCCGCATAATAATATTATGCGTATACAGTTGAAGGTGCTTTGAATGCCACTGGCAATTGAGCTTCATCTTCAAAGGTGACCAGCTCCCAAGCAGATTCTTTTGCTAAAACTGCTTGTAATAGTTTGTTATTCAATGCATGACCTGATTTAAACGCAGTAAATGCGCCGATAATGTTGTGGCCACATATAAATAAGTCACCAATTGCATCCAACATTTTGTGACGAACGAATTCATCTTCAAAACGTAAGCCATCTTCGTTGAGGACTTTATAGTCGTCAACAACAATAGCACAGTCGAAACTACCGCCTAAGCATAAGCCTTTTGATTGCAGATATTCAATATCACGCATAAAACCAAAAGTACGCGCTCGACTGATTTGATTCACAAATGATTCCGCGGAGAAATCAAGTGAGTAGCTTTGTGTGCTGCTATCAATCGCCGGATGTTGGAAATCGATAGTGAAATCAAGACTAAACCCATTATAAGGTCGCATCTCTGCCCATTTATCACCATCTTCAACACGTACAGTTTCTTTAATACGCAAAAATTTCTTTGCACAATTTAATTCTTCAATACCGCCATCGAGCAGTAAGAAAACAAATGGTGCTGCACTGCCATCCATAATCGGGATTTCAGGCGCATTGACTTCAATAACAATGTTATCGATCCCTAATCCTGCTAAAGCCGCATTCAAATGCTCAACGGTTGAAATACGTACGTTATCTTCATTGACTAAGCAAGTACATAACATAGTATCACGAACTGATTTCGCATCTGCCGGAAAATCAACCGGTGGATTAAGGTCAGTACGACGGTAGATGACCCCAGTATTGGCCGGCGCTGGACGTAATGTAAGCGTAACTTTCTTACCGGTGTGTAAACCAACACCAGTCGCTGTAATAATACGTTTTAATGTCCGTTGTTTGATCATCGTATTTTTCTCGCAATGTTATAAGTCCTACCGATCATCTTACAAGATAATCAGTAGGATATTTTAGCACAAAAAGCGGAGAAACCAATATAAATAAAATTAATCGGCCTGTTTACGCAAGAACGCAGGAATATCAAGATAATCAGGTTCTTTATTTGTTTGCGTATTTTGGTCATTAACCGCTTTAGCCGCTGGTTTCTCTTCTGTTAATGAAGACATGCTATTTTGCATTTGCTGATAGCGCTGTTCCATTGACGCCTGCTGAGACATTTTATTGCTAACTAAAGTAATTTCTGGACGTTTGTCCATACCAATACCTGTAGCAACAACAGTCACTCGCAGTTCTTCGTGCATTTCTGGGTCGAGAGATGTACCGATTACCACAGTTGCATTGTCAGATGCGAACGCACGGATAGTGTTACCCACCGTTTCAAACTCATCCAAACGCAGGTCGAAACCAGCCGTGATGTTAACCAACACACCACGTGCACCTGACAGGTCGATATCTTCCAATAATGGGCTTGAAATAGCCATTTCAGCGGCTTCTTCGGCACGATCTTCACCGCGAGCAACACCTGACCCCATCATTGCGTAGCCCATTTCTGACATTACAGTACGCACGTCAGCAAAGTCTACGTTCATCAAACCTGGGCGAGTAATCAGTTCAGCGATACCTTGTACGGCACCTTTTAGCACGTCATTTGCCGCACCAAAAGCATCCAGTAATGAGATACCACGACCAAGTACTTTTAATAATTTATCATTTGGGATGGTGATCAATGAGTCAACATGTTTTGATAACTCAGTGATACCCGCTTCTGCAAATGCCATGCGCTTTTTACCTTCAAAATTGAAAGGTTTAGTCACGACAGCAACAGTTAGAATACCCAACTCTTTTGCTACTTCAGCAACCACTGGAGCAGCACCTGTTCCGGTACCACCGCCCATTCCCGCGGCGATAAAGACCATATCTGCACCATCTAACGCATTACGTAGCGCTTCTCGGTCTTCCTCCGCCGCATTGCGGCCAACTTCAGGGTTTGCACCAGCACCCAGACCTTTGGTTATACCTGTACCGATCTGGATAGTTTGTCCAACTGCGGTTTTACGCAGTGCCTGTGCATCGGTATTGACAGCGAAGAACTCAACGCCTTCAATACGCTCACGCACCATGTGTTCAACGGCATTACCGCCGCCGCCGCCAACGCCGATGACTTTAATCACCGCATCGTTGGTTAGCTCCATTGGTTCAAACATAATGTCTCTCCGTTTTGTGCTTACTACTTTTGAAGCTAATAATATGCTTCTTTATCAAAATTAAAATTCTTTTCTCAGCCAGCTAGTGACTTTACTAAACCAACCGCTAACTGATGCTCGTTTTTCTGTCTCGGTATCATCGCCTAAATGGCTTTCTTTACCGTAATGCAGAAGCCCTACTGCTGTTGAATAATATGGCTCCTGCGCATAATCCGTTAATCCTGTGATGTTGAGTGGAGTACCAATGCGCACTTGTGTATGGAACACTTTTTGAGCGCATTCAACTAAACCATCGATTTGCGCAGCTCCACCTGTCAACACGATACCAGCTGCCAAATGGTGTTTGACACCTTGTTGACGTAACTGTTCCTGTAAATTTAAAATTTCTTCATTTACTAAGTTTAATAGCTCAGTATACCGTGGCTCGATAACTTCTGCTAAGGTTTGGCGTTGCAAACTTCTAGGAGGACGACCACCAACACTCGGCACTTCAACGGTTTCATCTTTACTGACGATAGAACCCACCGCGCACCCATGACGCACTTTAATTGCTTCAGCATCACTTGGCGGTGTTCCGAATGCATAAGCGATATCACTCGTTACTACATTACCTGCATAAGGGATCACTTTAGTATGACGTAAAGCCCCACCAGTATAAACGGCCATGTCCATGGTGCCGCCACCAATATCCACGACACAAACACCTAACTCACGTTCATCCTCAGTTAAAACGCTATAACTTGCTGCTAGACCAGCAAAAATAAGTTGATCAACTTTTAACCCGCAACGTTCAACCGCTTTAACAATATTCTTTGCCATATCGTTATGGCAGGTAATCAGATGCACTTTGGCTTGCATTCGCACACCCGATAAGCCAACAGGGTTTTTAATTCCCTCTTGGTAATCAATCGCAAACTCTTGTGGGATCACATGCAAAATTCGGTGCTCGTCACGTACGCGAACAGATTTTGCAGTATGTACCACGCTGTCAACATCTTCTTGAGTCACTTCTTCTTCTGAAACTGGCACCATACCAATTTCATTTTGACAGCTAACATGTTTGCCTGATAGCGCAAGATAGACAGAAGATATTTGGCAATCTGCCATTAGTTCTGCCTGATCGATGGCTCTTTGGACACATTTTACCACCGACTCAAGGTCATTTACGCCACCTTTGTCCATTCCACGAGATGGACAACTTCCCACCCCAATAATATTAACCATACCATCGGGCAGAATTTCGCCAACAAGGGCGGACACCTTGGAAGTTCCAATTTCAAGGCCTACCACTAATTTTCTGTCCGTTGCTTTAATCATTTCTTCTGCCTAATTAGAGTTATTAGTCATTATTGTAAACTTGGTGGAGCATCTACCAAAAGTGGCGCCCAGCCCACCGCAGCACCGCTGGTATAACGCAAGTCAACATAATCAACCCGTTTATCCGTTGTTTGCTGCAAAAGCGGATACAGTTCTAAGAACCGATTTAACCGCTCTGCCACATCTTTTTTGCCCAATTCGATTCTGACATCATTATCTAAAATAATTTGCCATGCATGGCGAGCCGTCATTGAAAGTGACTTCAGCTTTAAATTATGTGCTGCTAACGTGTTCTTAAAAATTGCAAATTCTTTAAGAACTTCTTTTTGGCTACCTTGTGGTCCATACAGCAGCACATAATCACCTTTGCCATTTTCACTAATAGGTAAGTTAAATACTCTACCCTCTGCATCCACCATATTTTGATCGTTCCATCTCGCAAATGGGCGATACTCAACAATATGTATTTTTAATTCATCTGGCCACTGTTTACGCACAGTCACTTGGCGTACCCACGGCATCATACTTATTTGGTTTTGGATAGCGTTGACATCAACAGTCATAAACGTCCCGGGCTGCCCTAATGATAAAATGGCCTTTCGGACATCATCATTTTTGGTGTAATGGCGCTCACCTGTTAAAACCAACTTTGACATCGGTAGCCGATCTGCATCTTTCATCCATGTCATCACCATCCAACCACTCCAAATAATGGTGCCAACAACGATTAGGAAGAAAAGCAAACCGCCTATGAATGCGCCATTACTTGGACCTGAACGTGGGTCATCATCGTTCTTATGTTTATGATGCCTAACGTTTAATGCTGCCTGTGACATATCAACGAGCCAATTTTAAAATTTGCACAACTAACTGCGAAAAATCCATGCCTGCTTGACGCGCTGCCATTGGTACTAAACTATGGCTCGTCATTCCCGGTGATGTGTTAACTTCCAGCAAATAAAACTGACCATTGCTATCTTGCATCACATCAACACGCCCCCAACCTTCACAGCCAACCGCTTGATATGCTGTCATCGCGAGTTGTGTAAGTTCAGACTCCAATTGTTCATCTAAACCACTTGGGCAGAAATATCGCGTTTCATCAGACAAATATTTTGCTTCATAGTCATAAAAAACACCCGGTGGTTGAATACGAATTGACGGTAAGGCTTTTCCACCTAATACCGCAACCGTATACTCAGGCCCACTGAGCCATTTTTCGATTAATACCGTTTCATCAAACTGAAACGCTAAATCTAAGGCTGTAGGCAATGCCTCTAAGCTATCGACCTTGCTCATACCAACACTAGAACCCTCTAGGTTAGGTTTAACAATCAGCGGTAAACCGAGTTGTTGAACCTTTGCGGTGATTTGTTGGTATGTCATTTCAGTGTGTTGCGATTTTGTTAAGTATACATAAGGAGATACATTTAATCCTGCGCCTTGCCATAATTGTTTGGTTCTTAACTTGTCCATACTAAGCGCACATGCCATCACCCCACTTCCGGTATAAGGTAAATTCAAAAACTCCAATAGCCCTTGCAGCGTGCCATCTTCCCCACCACGGCCATGTAAGGCAATAAACACTTTATCGAAACCAGCTTGTTTTAAGGTTTCAACAGGAAAGTCTTTGGTATCAATAGGATGAGCATCAATACCCGCCTGACGTAACCCAGCGAGCACAGCATTTCCGGACTGAAGTGAAACCTCACGTTCAGCGGATGTTCCTCCTAATAAAACCGCAACTTTCTCTGTCATATTTATTCCTCGACCATTGGCGGCTGTAATTTCGTTTCGGCTAAGTTTTTAGCTATTTTACCAATATTTCCTGCGCCTTGAACTAAAATTAAATCATTTTCATCAAGAGTTTGAGCGAGTATATGTGGAATTTGTTCAGATTCTGCCACATAAATAGGATCAATCTGACCACGACCACGAATTGTTCTACATAATGAGCGACTATCGGCCCCTGGCACATGTTTCTCTCCTGCTGAATAAACATCCAACATGAGCAAAACATCAACTTGTGCTAATACGTTAACAAAGTCGTCATATAAATCACGGGTTCGCGTATAACGGTGCGGCTGGAAAATCATCACAATACGTTTGTCAGGCCAACCTGCTCTTGCCGCTTTAATTGTTGCATCGACTTCTGTAGGGTGGTGACCGTAGTCATCAACTAGCATCACTTCACCTTGTTTGCCATTCACATTCCGCAGTGCAAAATTGCCAAGAAAATCAAAACGACGTCCCGTTCCTTGGAATTCAACTAACGCAGACAATATGTGTAAGTCATCAATACCTTCTTCCGTTGCAACCGCAACTGCGGCAGTGGCATTTAATGCATTATGACGACCCGGCGCATTCAATACGACAGTCAATTCCGGCATCCCTTCGCGAGCAATTGTAAAAAAGCCTTGATTGCCTTTTTGTTCGTATTTGGTGATACGCACATCAGCGTCTTCACTGAAACCATAAGTCGTGATATAGCGACCAATTTTAGGCAATAGTGAGCGAATAACAGGATCATCGATACACATCACCGCACGCCCATAAAAGGGTAAGTTATGCAGAAAATTAATGAACGTGTCTGTTAAGTTATCAAAGTTGCCTTGATAGGTATCCATATGGTCAGCTTCAATATTGGTAACGACCGCCACTAATGGCTGCAAATGCAAGAAGGATGCATCGCTTTCGTCTGCTTCTGCAATCAGGTAGCGGCTACTACCTAAACGAGCGTGAGTACCCGCTGATTTCACTAACCCACCATTGACAAATGTTGGGTCCAAACCAGCTTGTGCATAAATGCCGGAAATCATTGCGGTCGTGGTCGTTTTTCCGTGTGTTCCCGCAACGGCGATACCGTGACGATAACGCATTAGCTCGGCTAACATTTCAGCGCGACGAATAACAGGAATACGTAACTCTTTGGCGGCTTGAATTTCAGGATTCTCATTTGAAATTGCAGTCGAAACCACAACCACGCTCGCATTTTCAACATTTTCAGGGCGGTGGTTAAAATAAATTGTTGCGCCTAATTCGGTCAATTGTTGAGTCACTGCGTTTGGTGCTAAATCAGAACCACTAATTTCATAGCCTTCATTTGCCAACACTTCAGCGATACCTCCCATGCCAGCACCGCCGATGCCGACAAAATGGATGTGCCTGACTCTTCTCATTTCTGGCACTGATATTCTTAATTTCGCTAATTGTTGTGTATTCACTATATTTATTCGCTTCTAATTAAATCGGTTTAAATCGGTATCAATAATGGCTAATGTTATCTAGCCACTTCGCAAATGACGGCAGCGACTCGCTCCGTTGCATCTGTAATTGCACAGCGGTGGGCTTTTTCTGCCATCGCTAATAATTCAGCTCTGTCCCACTGTTCCAGTAAATTTGCCACTGCGTCAGCGGTAAACTGTGGCTGTTCTAAAATCTTTGCAGCGCCTGCCTTTTCAAGCGGTAATGCATTCCAATACTGTTGGCGGTCTTTATGCTGAAAAGGAACAAAGATTGCAGGTAAACCTGCTGCTGCAACTTCACTGACAGTTAAGGCGCCTGATCGACAAACTACAATATCTGCCCATGCGTAAGCTTGCGCCATATCGTCAATAAATTCAGTAACTTTATACTCAGAATTACCCGAAACTTGTATATGTTTATTATACAATGCTTCCGTAGATTCCTTACTGCCTTTTCCAGCTTGATGCCAGATATTTAACTGTTTGCCTGTTTTTTCGGCAACTAATGGCATAACTTGATTTAATATACGCGCACCTTGGCTTCCACCCACAACCAATACGCGTATCGCACCATCACGCCCCGCTAAGCGAATTTGTGGAGCAGGTAATGCAAGTACGTCTTCCCGTACAGGATTACCCACCACTGGGGCATGAGGAAATGCACCGGGGAACGCTTGTAATACACGCTTTGCAATGCGAGATAACCATTTATTCGTTAAACCTGCGATGCCGTTTTGCTCATGTAAAACAACCGGAACACCACACTGCCAAGCAGCAATGCCTCCAGGGCCAGACACATAGCCCCCCATACCTAAGACTGCATCAGGTTGGTAACGTTTAATAATCGCTTTCGCCTGACGAATTGCTTTGTAAATACGCCAAGGAGCACCTAGCAATGCAGTTAATCCTTTGCCCCTTAAGCCTGATATTTGGATAAATTCGATCTCAATACCATGTTTAGGAACTAATGTGGCTTCCATACGATCTTGAGTACCTAACCAACGAATTTCCCAGCCCTGAGCCTGCAAATAGTGAGCCACAGCCAAGCCTGGGAAAACATGACCGCCTGTCCCCCCCGCCATGACGAGTAATTTTTTTGCCTGACTCATTTAACGCTCCTTACAAACGCCTGTGCTTTTTCAAGGCGGGTTTCAAAATCAATTCGTAACAATATTGCTATCGCCGCAGCCATAACTAACAAACTTGAACCACCATAGCTAATTAAAGGTAATGTTAAACCTTTCGTCGGTAACATACCGGAGGCCGCGCCGACGTTAACCAAAGCTTGGAAAGTAAACCAAATACCAATAGAGCATGCTAAATAGCCACCAAATAATTGGTTTGACATCAGTGCACGACGACCAATCATCATCGCCCTAAATGCCAACATAAATACCATAAGCAAAACCAACACCACACCGAAGTAGCCCAACTCTTCGGCTAGCACAGAAAAAATAAAGTCAGTATGAGCCTCTGGTAAATATTCTAATTTCTGTACTGAATTCCCTAGCCCCTGACCAAAAATTTCACCTCGCCCAAAGGCCATTAAAGATTGCGTTAATTGATAACCACTTCCAAAAGGGTCATCCCAAGGATTCATGAAAGAAGTGACACGACGTAGACGATACGGCTCGAACCAAATCAGCGCTAACACACCGACGACACAAGCTGCAATCCCAATGATAAATGGCGCTAACCTTGCTCCTGCTAAAAATAATAAGCCCAGTGTTGTCACGACGAGTACAATAACCGTACCTAAATCAGGCTGTAATAGCAGCAATAGAGCCATCATTATCAAAATACACATTGGCTTGATAAAGCCTAAAAACCGTGTACGCACTTCATCAGCCTTACGCACTAAATAACTCGATATATAACAAAACAAGGCAAGTTTTGAGATTTCCGCAGGCTGGATCTTCACCAAACCGATGTCTATCCAGCGCGATGCTCCGTTAACCGAACTTCCTGCCACTAGCACCACGACTAACATTGCCATCGATGCCATTAATAATAAGAAGTTATATTTTTCCCAAACAGCCATAGGAATGCGCATAATCCCTAACGATAAAATAAACGCAATGACGATATACACCATATCACGCTTAGCAAAGTAGAAAGGGTCTTCGGTTAAACGTTGCCCGACTGGCATCGATGCAGATGTTACCATGATAAAGCCGACCGCAGCTAAGCCGAATGCCAACCATACCAGAGTACGGTCATAAAGCGTTGTGCCTGAAATCACGCCATTTTTTTCACCTATGACCCAATTTTTTAAACGCAGTGCACCCGGTATCATCATTAACCTAACTCCTTGGCCAATTGAGCAAATATGGCTCCACGCTGCTCAAAACTTTTAAATTGATCTAAGCTTGCGCAAGCAGGAGATAACAGCACCATGTCACCTGATTTCAATTGTGGCGCAATTTGGCGCAGACTTTGTTCCATCGTGTCTGTTAATACTGATTTTTCAGGTGCCATCTGCGCTAGCGCTTTACCATCTTGACCAAAACAATATAAGCGGTAGTTATCTGCCTCAATGTATTGTTTTAATGGTGAAAAATCTGCTGACTTGCCGTCACCACCTAGTAATAAATACAATGTGCCATCAACATGCAAACCATTCAGCGCAGCTTCTGTACTCCCCACATTGGTCGCTTTGGAATCGTTAATCCAACGAACGCCTCGATTAAATAAAACTAATTCAAAGCGGTGTGCCAACCCTGCATATTGTTTCAATACCTGAATACACGCAGGGCGTGGAAGATGAACTGCATCGGCCAATGCCAGTGCGGCTAACGCATTAAGGTAATTATGTTGCCCCGTGAGGTGCATTTCATTGACATCTAGTAGTTCCTCACCTTTTGCCACTAATACCCGTTTTTGCGTATCTAAGAAATAATCACCTTGATTTAACCCAAAACCAATACATTCATCCAATGAATGTTCTTTCGGTAAAGTCAGCGCATCTTGCACATTAACAATACAATTTTCGGCTTGATGATAAATTTTCAGTTTTGCTTCACGGTACTGTTCTAGGCCTAATGGATATCTGTCCATATGGTCTTCACTAATATTCAATACCGTTGCCGCTGCTGCTTTGAGGCTGGATGTTGTTTCCAGTTGAAAACTTGAAAGCTCTAAAACGTATAAATCATGCCCTGCATTGAGTAATGAAAGTGCTGGCGTTCCTATATTCCCCCCAACACCAACAGAAATCCCTGCTGCTTTTGCCATTTCACCAACCAATGACGTGACGGTGCTTTTACCATTTGAGCCGGTAATCGCCACAATCGGTGCGTCAGCTTCACGACAGAACAGTTCAATATCGCCCACAATCTCTATGCCGTTTTGTACGGCTTGTTGTAACTGTGGAGTCGCCAAGGCAATTCCCGGACTGGCTACGATCAAATCCGCTGACTGCAACCAGCGATTATTTAGGCTGCCACTATGGCACTCCACATTAGCAGGAAGCTTGTCTACACCAGGAGGTACTGCACGGGTATCCATCACGCGTGGCACCACACCACGCGTAAGGAAAAAGTGAACGCAAGATAGGCCGGTGATCCCCAGACCAATAATGACTACGTTCTTACCCTGATAGTCAATCATATTAACGTACCTTCAAGGTTGCCAGTCCAATTAGGACTAACATTAGCGAGATAATCCAGAAACGCACGATCACTCGTGGTTCAGGCCAGCCCTTCAACTCATAATGGTGGTGAATTGGTGCCATGCGGAAAATACGCTGTCCGCGCAATTTAAATGAACCGACCTGCAAGATAACCGACAGTGTTTCAACCACGAAAACACCGCCCATAATCACTAATAAAAACTCTTGGCGTAGTAATACCGCGATAGTTCCCAACGCGCCACCCAGCGCTAACGAGCCAACATCTCCCATGAAGACTTGCGCAGGATAGGTGTTAAACCATAAGAACCCTAACCCTGCACCCACTATCGTGGTACAAACGATCACCAATTCCCCTGCGTGAGGTAAGAATGGAATATGCAAGTAACTCGCAAAATTGACGTTACCTGTCGCCCAAGCGACTAATGCGAAGCCAGCAGCAACAAAGACCGTTGGCATGATAGCTAAACCATCCAAGCCATCCGTTAAATTAACGGCGTTACTGGTTCCTACAATCACAAAATAAGTCAGTAAAATGTACAACATACCCAGTTGTGGCATGACATCTTTGAAAAATGGCACGACCAGTTGTGTCGCAGGAGTATCTTTACCAATGGCGTACATAGAAAATGCCACAATTAATGCAATCACTGACTGCCAAAAGTATTTCCAACGCGCAATTAAGCCTCGAGTATCTTTGCGTACAACTTTGCGATAGTCATCAACAAAGCCCACGATGCCATAACCGATTAACACCAGTAATACACACCAAACATAAGGGTTATCTAAGCGAGCCCATAACAAGGTTGAAACAGTAATTGAGAATAGGATCAATAAACCGCCCATTGTTGGCGTACCGCGTTTACTATAATGCGACTCTGGCCCTTCATTGCGTACCACTTGCCCAATCTGCATTTTTTGTAAATAAGTAATCAGATGCGGCCCCATCCATAACGCAATAGCAAGTGCTGTCAGCAAACCGACAATGGCTCTAAACGTCAGATAAGAAAAGACGTTTAGCACGGAAAACTTGTGGACCAACATTTCGGCAAGCCAGACTAACATTCAAAGCACTCCTTCAATGCATTCACGACATCTTCCATTGCGGAGCTGCGTGAACCTTTAACTAAAATAGAAACAACATCATTCTGCTGTGCTAGCGGAATTAGTCGGGTTAATAAATCTGCTTTCACAGTGAAGTGCTCACCACATTCACTAAATTGGCTGATCAGCTCACTTAACTGACCAACACTTAACACTTTATCTAGACCTGCTTGCTTCGCAGCGATACCGACACGTTGGTGACAGTCATGAGCGTAATCCCCTAGTTCACCCATATCCCCCACAACAAGAATGCGATAGCCCGGCATTTTGGCTAACACGTTGATAGCCGCAATCATTGACCCATCATTGGCATTATAGGTATCGTCTAATACCACTTTGTGCTCACTCAGACGCACCGGATATAAACGCCCCGGTACCGCTTGGGTTTTTGCTAAACCATTTTTGATATCTTCAAGACTCGCACCGACTGAAATCGCCAATGCACTTGCCGCTAATACATTGGCAATATTATGAAGTCCCGGTAATGGTAAAGTGATATCAACACGCCCAGCAGGAGTGTGTAACACAAAATCCGTTGTCAGCTGTTTCACTTGAATATCAGAAGGGTAGAAATCAGCTTTAGCCTGTGAGGTCAATGAGTAATACCAAACCGTCTGACGCGGTTGGAATTGCCATTTTTCACTGTAGCTATCTAGATTAACAATCGCAGTGCCTTCTTCTGATAAGCCTTGATAAATTTCGCCTTTGGCTTTCGCTACCCCTTCTGGTGAACCAAAACCCGCTAGATGTGCACCGAATAAATTATTCACCAAAGCCGCTTCAGGCTTCACAATATGAGTTGTGTAGGCAATTTCATTAGGGTGATTTGCGCCCATCTCGACGACAGCAAAATCGTATTCATCAGTTAAGCGAAACAAGGTTAATGGCACACCAATATCATTATTCAGATTACCTGCCGTATATAGGGTTTTGCCACGCTCAGATAAAATAGATGCCGTCATTTCCTTTACCGATGTTTTACCTGACGACCCCGTCAAGCCAACCACTCGGGCTCGGCTCTGCTGACGCACCCACGCGGCTAACTGCCCCATCGCAATACGCGAGTCTTGAACCACCACTTGTGGACAATCTACATCCAGTTTGCGCTCGACCAATAAAGCCTTAGCTCCCGCAACAACCACTTCCTGTGCGAAATCATGAGCATCAAAGCGCTCACCTTTTAAGGCGATAAATAAACCATTTTCGGCAATTTTACGGCTATCCGTGCTGACCGAACTCAGCAACAATGCGGTGTCAGCCGTGCATTCAATCTGTCCTGCTGTAATTTGCGCTAATTGTGCAAGGGTTAATGGGATCATGCGATTACCCCCAATAAACGAGCCACAGTAAGACGGTCGGAGTAATCTAACTTACGCTGTCCAATAATTTGATAATCTTCATGACCTTTACCTGCAATCACAATCACATCATCAGCAGATGCCTGCAAAATCGTATTAGTGACCGCTTCAGGTCTCCCCGGAATGGCTAATGCACGGCTGGAATCCAATAAGCCCGCCATAATATCGTTTATAATATCAAGGGGATCTTCACTGCGAGGGTTGTCATCGGTAATAACCACTTTATCTGCATATTCTTCAGCGGCTGCCCCCATCAGTGGGCGCTTGCCTTTATCACGATCGCCACCACAGCCGAACACACACCATAATTGTCCTTTACAGTGCAAACGCGCTGCCGCTAAAGCTTTTTCTAAAGCATCAGGAGTATGAGCATAATCAACCACTACCGTTGGCTTATTTGGTGCGCTAAAGACTTCCATTCGACCACAGACAGGGGAAAGAGACGATGTCGATGCTAATAATTGTTCGAGTGGGTAGTCCATCATTAATAACGTTGCCATCGCCACTAATAAATTACTGACATTGAAAGCCCCCATTAGTGGACTTTCGAAAACCCCATTGCCCCACGAGGAGTCAAAATGAATAGTGGCACCTTTATCGTGGTATTCCACTTCAGTGGTTTTTAACCAAGGGCCTTGCCAATTCTCAGGAATGCGATTTTCCATTGTCACCGCACACGCTTGTGGCAACCTCTGCAACCATTTCAAGCCAATCGAATCATCCGCATTGATGATTTGTGATTTTGTATTATGCGTAGAAAATAATAGCCATTTTGCGGCTTCGTAACTTTCCATATCACCATGATAGTCAAGGTGATCACGGCTTAAATTGGTGAATACCGCAGCATCAAATTGCAGCGCGGCCACACGTCCTTGCACTAATCCATGAGAGGAAACTTCCATCGCGGTTAAGGTGGCTTTTTTATTGAGTAACTGAGTTAACTCAAGCTGAATATCTACCGCAGAGCCTGTGGTGTTTTCACTCGGCGAAACATGCCCTAATAAACCATTCCCCACCGTTCCCATCACCGCACTCGTTTCACCTAGTCCTTGCGCCCATTGAGCAATAAGTTGCGTTGTGGTGGTTTTGCCGTTTGTTCCGGTCACACCAACGAGTTTCATTTTTGCTGATGGTTGGTGATAAAACTCACCCGCCAGTGCGGATAAACGGTTATTAAGGTCATTCAAATAGATAACGGGGACGCCATGGGTAAAACGAATTTCACCTTCAGAAGCTTCCCCTTGTGCTTCCGCAATTACCGCAGAAACGCCTTGAGCAATGGCTTGAGGGATATAGTGTCGCCCATCTGACTGATGGCCTTTGATGGCAATAAACAGATCGCCCGCGGCAGCCTTTCGACTGTCTAGCGTCATCTCACGCAGTGAGACTGGAGTTGTGCTCACACCAAAGGGTGCGAGGAGATCACAAAGATTACGATCTGCCACTTTTAACCTCTTTTTGACTATTCACGATTTCATTTTGTTCGTTAGGTTGTAATGCATCAGGCTCAATGTTCATCAGGCGTAAAACCCCGCCCATAATTGAACCAAACACGGGCGCTGAAACAGCGCCCCCATAGTACTTACCTGCACTTGGCTCATTAATAAGCACGACCAGCGCATAGCGTGGATTACTTGCAGGCGCCACCCCTGCGGCATAAGCAAGGTATTTTTCTACGTAGCGCCCTTCAGGACCGACTTTCTTCGCGGTTCCCGTTTTAATTGCAATGCGATAGCCTTTAATCGCAGCTCGCGCTCCCCCACCACCGGGTAGAGCAACACTCTCCATCATATGCACAACGGTGCGCATAATTGGCTCAGGAAAAACACGCGTTCCTGGCACTGGAGGATCAACTTTAGTGATGGATAGCGGCCGGTAAATACCGAAACTTCCTATCGTTGCATAGGCTCGCGCTAACTGTAACGGTGTTATCATTTGCCCGTAGCCAAAAGAAAAGGTGGCCCTTTCTAAATCAGACCACCGTGTTTTTTTACTCGGAAAGATGCCACTACTTTCCCCGACTAACCCCAGATTAGTCGGCTTGCCAAACCCAAAGCGGCTATACACATCCACCAGCTCTGTGGCAGGCATCGCTAACGCCAGTTTAGAAACACCCACGTTACTCGACTTCTGTAAAATGCCTGTAATTGTTAGCTCCGCATACCGTGCAACGTCTTTAATTTCATGACCACTGATACGGTATGGGTAGGTATTAATCACTGAGTTTTCTTTCACTATTTTGTTATGGAGCGCACTCATCACCACCATAGGTTTTACCGTCGAACCGGGTTCGAAAATATCTGTAATGGCTCGGTTACGCATCGCATCCATCGGAGTGCCTGCTAAGTTGTTTGGGTTATAGGATGGACTGTTTGCCATCGCTAAGATTTCCCCTGTATTCACATCAACTAAAATAGCGATACCTGATTCTGCTTTATTTTCCTGCACGCCTCGGGTAAGTTCGCGATAAACAATCGATTGAATACGCTCATCAATACTTAATGTCAGGTTGTGCGCCGCTTGGCTATCTACTGACGAAATGGTTTCAATAACACGTCCATTACGGTCTTTACGCACGGTACGCTCACCTGGAGCACCTTTTAACCAACGGTCAAAACTTTTTTCAACCCCTTCAATCCCTTCGCCATCGATATTCGTAACGCCTAATAAATGCGCTGTAACGGGACCCGATGGATAATAACGACGAGACTCTTTACGCAAGTAAATGCCCGGTATTTTTAATTTTTTAACATACTCACCAATCGATGGATTGACTTGCCGCGCTAAATACACAAAACGGCCACGCGGGTTAGCCGATATTTTACTGCTGATTTGCTCTAATGGAATTTCCAGAGCATCTGCTAAGGCCTTCCAATGCTCATCATTACTGACGCTGCCTTTTTCAAATACTTCTTTAGGATCTGCCCAAATCGCATTTACAGGCACACTAACTGCAAGCTGCCGACCTTCTCGGTCACTGATCATGCCCCTCGCCGTTGCAACTTCTTGCACTCTCAACGAACGCATGTCCCCTTCTTTAACCAATTTTTCTGGTGCAATGATTTGCAAGTAAGCAACTCGTATCAATAACCCTGCTAATGCCAAGACAATGCATCCGCACAGCAAAATGAAGCGCCAGCGGACAAAACTGGTGCTTTCTACTTGTTTCTTATTTTTCGCTGTCTTTGGTGCTTTCATTTGGAACCTTTTTATTGCTTAGAAACAATAATTTTTTCTTGTGATGGCTCAACTTGAACCATTTGTAATTTATCAACCGACATACGCTCTATACGGCTATGGCTGGCTAATGCGTTCTCCTCGAGGATCAAATTACGCCATTCAATATCCAGCGAGTCTTTCTCTTCATAAAGCTTATCTTTTGCGGCGGTTAATAAGCGTGTTTCATGTGCAGTGGTCACTACAAATACAGCACTAATGATAATTGCTACCAATAAAATCAAAGGAACAATACCGTAGCGAAATAAGTCACGCCCAATAACGCGAGCTAGGCTGTGTCTTTCAGGAACCATTATTGCGCCGCCTTTTCTGCAAAACGCAGTACTGAACTACGCGCGCGCGGGTTTTCATCGACTTCATTTTCCGATGGTTTCATTTTCCCAAGGTTACGCAATTGTGCAGCACCTAATGCTCTAATTTGTGTTTCAGTCAGAGGGATACCTGCGGGAACGCTTGGTCCCTTACTATTTTTACGAATAAATTGTTTAACTAATCTGTCTTCCAAAGAGTGGAAGCTGATCACCGATAAACGCCCTTGCGGTGCCAGCACATTCATTGCTCCTACCAGCGCTTGTTCAATTTCTTCTAGCTCGCTATTAATATAAATGCGGATAGCTTGGAAACTTCGCGTTGCAGGATGTTTATGTCTGTCTTTCATCGGGCTGACTTTTGCAATCAATTCAGCAAGATGGCGAGTACGTGTTAACGGCTCTTCTTCTGGATTATGATTACGCTCCACAATGGCCCTTGCAATACGTTTAGCAAAACGCTCTTCACCAAACGTTTTCAATACCCAAGCGATGTCATCCGCATCTGCGTTCATTAGCCATTGCTGTGCCGACTGCCCTCTCGTTGGGTCCATTCTCATATCCAATGGTCCATCACGCATAAATGAAAAACCACGTTCTGGGTCATCAAGTTGCGGTGAAGAGACGCCCAAATCCAGCAATACGCCATCAATTTTACCAACAAGCCCTTCTTCTTCCATATACTCAGCAATTGCTGAGAATGGGCCATGCTTGATCATAAAACGTGGATCTTTGATGGCTTGTGCCGCTTTTATCGCTTCAGGATCACGGTCTATAGCGATTAAACGGCCATTTTCGCCAAGCTGACTTAAAATCAGCCGAGAGTGACCACCACGACCAAATGTGCCATCGATGTAGATCCCATTAGGTTGGATATTCAAGCCATTTACGGCTTCATCCAATAATACTGTTACATGCTTAAATTGCTGTTGCGTCATTGTTATAGTGACAAATCCTGTAAGCGGGCTGAAAGTGGTTCATTGGTAAGACGCTCAGCGGCAATATCGTCTTCCACTTGCTGATACCAAGTCTGTTCATCCCAAAGTTCAAATTTATTAATTTGGCCAACCAACATGACCTCTTTGGTTAGCCCTGCGTGTTGACGCAATGTGCTGGCTAACAAAAGACGTCCTGCATTATCCATCTGGCATTCACTGGCATGACCAAGTAAAAGCCTTTGTACGCGTCGTTCTGCAACATTCATGGTCGATAAACGAGATAGTTTTTCTTCGATGATTTCCCATTCAGGTAGGGTATAAAGCAATAGGCATGGCTGGTGAAGGTCAATGGTGCAGACCATTTGTCCTTTCGATTCCTCGCTCAGCATACCTCGGTAACGAGTAGGCACGGTTAAACGCCCTTTGCTGTCGAGATTAACCAGTGTTGCCCCACGAAACATACCTGATTAAACCCCTTTCATTTCCCATTCACCCACTTTACCCCACAATTCACCACATATAAAGTTTACGAATGGTATGAAAACGTTGTCAAGCCAGTCACACCCAGCTTTAGTTTTATTTACAGAACAATTCAGAAAAAATAAGAACGGGCAAAATCTGACTCGATAAGAAAATTAGAAATAACAACTTGATATAATTGATTTATTTTATTGATACAGTATAAATAAGCTGAATCTTGATGAATTGCCGAAAAATCATACAAATCACGACAAATCGAATCTGTGTCTCATTTTTAACCTATATAATTTGTATCTATTTTTTACTCTTAGTTGGTTATCAAATAACTATTAATATTTAACATGGGTAAAAACTACCTTATAAAAAAATAAAACCATTATATTTCATATCGATAAACAACTGTTTTAATAAACAGTATTAAATATAAAATATTTATCGCACAAATTGTTTACATCACTAAAATTAATTTGAGTTAATTTAATTGCCTAATTTAGCTTTCGTTCTAAAAGTGATAAAAAATATTTTAAGATAATTCCTAAAGTTAAATATTTACCTATTTTTAGCATATAAAAAAAAGACCCCTACAAAGTAGGGGCCGCTATTTTACTCATTATTGTGATCAACATCACTCATTATCGAATAATCCTTAACTGTTCGACTAAAGTTAAGTCTATTTATTGCTGTTTCCGACCTAAACTTCCACGGCGACATAAATCACGACGAATACGAGTAACACCTGGCTCGGGCTTTTGCTTTTCATCTAGGCTAGCTAATACGAGCTCCAAAATACGTTCTGCAATATCTCTGTGACGCTGTGCAAGAGAAAGTACAGGACAACCTAGAAAATCGAGTAGTTCATTATCACCAAATGTGGCAATAACCATGTGCTCTGGCAAACGACCGCTACGTTTTAAGGCCACATCGAGCACACCTTGAAGTAACGCAAATGACGTTGTGAATAATGCATCGGGCATCTGGTTGCCATTATCAAGCCAGTTTGCAAAGACTTCCGCTGCACAGTCGCGTTCATAACTATTTGCATATAAATATTTCACTTCGCGAGGGTCTTCATTCCACGCACTACGGAAACCTTGTTCACGTAAATAGCTTACAGATAATTCAGGCAATGCCCCTAGGTACAGTACCGATTCTGCTTTGAATTTACGTAATTCAGCTGAAATCATGAAAGCATCTTCTTGGTCATCACCAACAACGCTAATGAAATGCTCTTTTTCTAGCGCCCTATCTAGTGCAATGATAGGTAAAGAACGGTTTGCCCAACGCTGATAAAACGGGTGCTCTGGTGGTAATGCCGTTGAAACAATAATGGCATCAACTTGCCGCTGTAGTAAGTGCTCAACGCAGCGAATTTCGTTGTCAGGTTGATCTTCTGAGCATGCGATTAACAACTGGTAGCCACGCTGGCGAGCTTGCCTTTCAAGGTAATTTGCTATACGGGTATAGCTGGTATTTTCCAGATCAGGGATCACGAGTCCAATAGAACGCGTACGACCCGCACGTAACCCCGCAGCAACTGCATTTGGATGGTAATTGTGCTCTCTGACGACTGCCATCACTTTTTCTACAGTTTTATCGCTGACTCGATACTGCTTGGCCTTGCCGTTGATCACATAACTAGCCGTTGTGCGGGAAACACCCGCTAAACGGGCTATCTCATCCAGTTTCACGTTAACCTCTTTATAATATTGGAAACAGCCCTGACTATTTCAGGGCCTTAAGCGTGAGTATTCTACCTTCTGAAGATAAATTTTTCATCGCATAATTTTATCCCCACGCGAAACACCGACGATCCCTGAGCGTACCACTTCAACAATTTCAGCAACGCCACGTACAGATTCAATGAAAGCATCGAGTTTATCGCTTGTTCCTGCTAGCTGAACGGTGTAAAGCGTTGGCGTAACATCAACGATTTGCCCACGAAAAATATCCGCACAACGTTTCACTTCATCACGGCCATATCCTGAAGCTTGCAACTTCACTAACATGACCTCACGCTCAATATGAGCAGATGCGGTCAACTCGCTCACTCTTAAAACATCCACGAGTTTATGCAGCTGCTTTTCAATTTGCTCAAGTACCTTTGCATCGCCTTTAGTCTGGATAGTCATGCGTGACAAAGTAGGATCATCGGTCGGTGCAACGGTTAAGCTTTCAATATTATAACCGCGCTGAGAAAACAGACCTATGACGCGGGACAAAGCACCTGATTCATTTTCTAATAAAACGGATAAAATACGACGCATGATCAGGTCCTCTCTGTTTTGCTCAGCCACATTTCATCCATTGCCCCACCACGGATTTGCATTGGATAGACGTGCTCGGTTTCATCAATATTAATGTCAACAAATACCAATCGTTGATTTTCATTCACTTCAACAAGGGCTTGTTTTAATTTTGCTTCCAGCTCATCAGGTGAAGCAATAGAAATCCCTACATGACCATAGGCTTCAGCTAATTTAATAAAATTAGGTAACGACTGCATATAAGATTGAGAATGGCGGCCTTGATAAATCATATCCTGCCATTGTTTCACCATCCCTAAAAAGCCATTATTTAAGTTCAGAACCAATACCGGCAAATTATATTGCAGAGCAGTTGAAAGCTCTTGGATATTCATTTGGATACTACCATCACCTGTGACACAGACAACGGTAGCTTTTGGATGCGCCAATTTCACTCCTAGCGCCGCAGGCAAACCAAAACCCATCGTGCCTAAACCGCCTGAATTTATCCAATGACGAGGCTTATCAAAAGGATAATATAATGCAGCAAACATCTGGTGCTGGCCGACGTCCGATGTGACATAAGCTTCACCATGAGTTAAACGGTAAATCGTCTCAATCGCTTGCTGTGGTTTAATTTTGCCTTGATTAGTTTCATAGCGTAAACATTGTTTAGCTCGCCATTGTTCAATATCTTTCCACCACTCTTTTAATGCTTGAACATCTTGCGAAGACGACACTTGGTCTAGCTGACCTAGCATTTGCTTTAATGTCAGTTTTGCGTCACCGACAATAGGAATATCAGCATTGACTGTTTTTGAGATAGATGTTGGGTCCACATCAATTTGAATGACGGTGGCGTTTGGACAATATTTTTCCAAATTATTGGTTGTACGATCATCAAAGCG
This sequence comes from Providencia sp. Me31A, assembly GCF_050487165.1. Taxonomy (NCBI): domain Bacteria; kingdom Pseudomonadati; phylum Pseudomonadota; class Gammaproteobacteria; order Enterobacterales; family Morganellaceae; genus Providencia; species Providencia sp. Me31A. Next base: position 173,459 of record NZ_JBKQGZ010000006.1, on the reverse strand, counting down.
CACCCCCACCGCAAAAATAACATCAGAATTATGCATAACCTTATTCGCTTCATAAGTGCCATGCATACCAAGCATACCAACTGACTGCTTATGTGTTTCAGGAAAAGCCCCTAATCCCATAAGCGTTGATACGACAGGTAATTGTAGTTTTTCTGCTAGTTCAATAAGTTCAGCCGAACAGTTGGCGTTTATCGCCCCACCACCGATATAAAATACCGGTTTCTTCGCTGATATCAATTTGGATAACGCTTTTTTGATTTGCCCTTTGTGACCTTGCAATGTTGGGTTATAAGAGCGTAGAGAAACGTTATCGGGATAACGATAAGCAAACTTTAAAGCTGGGTTAACCGTGTCTTTTGGAAAATCGATCACCACAGGCCCAGGGCGTCCGCTGGCTGCAATATAAAATGCTTTTTTGATGGTTTCAGGAATTTCTTCCGCACTTTTAATTAAAAAACTGTGCTTAACTATTGGTCGAGAAATCCCAACCATGTCGCATTCTTGGAAAGCATCATTACCAATTAGCGAGCTAGCAACCTGCCCTGAGAGCACCACCATCGGAACAGAATCCATATAGGCGGTAGCAATACCTGTAATGGCATTCGTTGCGCCAGGGCCTGATGTAACAAGCACAACGCCGACATCCCCTGTTGAACGTGCATAGCCGTCGGCCATATGTACTGCGGCTTGTTCATGACGCACTAAAATGTGTTCTACCCCACCAACGGTATGCAGCGCATCATAAATATCTAATACTGCACCGCCTGGATAACCAAACACGTGCTTTACTCCTTGGTCAATCAATGACTTGACGACCATTTCAGCTCCCGACAACATCTCCATGAGTTTGCCCCCAGACATTATTTGCAAGTAAGAGGTATGAGTGACCTCTTTATTTTTATCGTTTAAATAGATTAATTCGTTCCATTAACATATCGCTCTGGCTGAAACGAAGCAAATATCATTTCAGCATCAAACTCACGAAAATCTCATATTATCTTGAAGAGGGATAAATGGCAGATAGATTGACTATATATAAAAAAAATGAAAGGCTGAATAACTAGTTTGAGTGAAAAAACAGTGAGTTTTTTCCACCTGAATAAAAATGAAAAATGATAGGAATCATCATCATCGAATAACCCAAGTTACATGTTAGACATATAACTTGGGCAACTACAATTGCAAAACCAATTAGTCTTGATACATGGATTCAATTTCTAGTTGGTAGCGTTCAGAAATAATTTTACGGCGTAGCTTTAGTGTTGGTGTTAATTCACCTTTCTCCATAGAGAAATTTGTAGGCAGTAAGGTAAAACGCTTAACCTGATGAAAATTTTCTATATTTTTTTGCAAATCTTTTAAGCGAGACTCGAATAAAGCGACAATATTCGAGTCCTTTAATAACTCTAGACGATCCCGGTACTTTAAGTTAATTGAGTTTGCATATTCTTCTAGACTATCATAACAAGGCACAATTAAAGCTGAAACAAACTTACGAGCATCAGCAATAACAGCAATATGCTCAATAAATGTATCTTGCCCTAAAACCCCTTCAATCATTTGCGGTGCAATATATTTTCCATTAGACGTCTTCATTAAATCTTTGAGTCTATCGGTGATATAAAGATTTCCCTGTGCATCGATTTGCCCTGCATCACCGGTTTTTAACCAGCCATCTGCTGTAAATGTATCTAACGTTTCGTTCGGTCTATTGTAATAGCCTTTCATGACCACAGGACCTTTGACTTGGATTTCATCATCTTTGCCAATACGTACTGATACCCCAGTTAGCGGAGTTCCAATAGAACCTAATGGATATTGCCCCTCTTCCCAACAAGACACTGTGGCGCACGTTTCTGACATGCCATAGCCATATTTGATGTTGACGCCAGCCGATAGGAAAAAAGCAATGACATCATCATCAAGACGAGCGCCTGCTGCTGGCATAAAGCGGATACGCCCACCGAGTCCTGCACGAATTTTACTTAGCACCAGCTTGTCTGCAAGTGGAAACATGGCACGGTTAAGCAACGATGGCTGACGGCCTTTCGCCATTGCGTTAACCCGTTTCTTCCCTAACAAAATGGCCCACTTGAACAGCATTCTATGAGGCCATGAGGCTTTTGCCGCTTTGCTCTGCACTGTGCTATAAACCTTTTCATAAAAGCGAGGCACTGCACACATAACCGTTGGTTTAACATCAGCAAGCGCTTCTCTTACGTAGTTAGTGTCTGTTAAATAAACATTTAGAGCCCCTACATGCATGACATAGAAGCTCCATGCACGTTCAAATACATGAGAAAGAGGTAAAAAACTTAACGAAATATCATCCTCGGTGAGTTTTAATCGTTGATCATGGAGATATAACTGTGCAGCCATGTTGTAATAGTCCAACATGACGCCTTTTGGTTCCCCTGTCGTTCCTGATGTATAGATTATTGTAAATAAATCACTGAGGTTATGAGTAGCAATGCGTTCGTTTAATTCAGATTGGTACTCAGGCTGAGCTTGAGACATAAATGTTGATAAATGTAGCGATTCAACAGCCCCTTCAATAAGTTCGACACTGTCATCCATCACTACTATCATTTTCAACTGTGGACAAAGTGCAGGTAACTGGCTAGCAACTTGGTACTGCGCGTCTTCCCCAACAAATAGCACTTTAATATTCGCATCATTGATAATATACGCAGCCTGCTCAAGACTACTGGTGGCATACAACGGTACAGTAACCGCTCTAATTTGTAGAGCAGCGAAGTCAACAAGTGACCAGTTCATACTGTTATGCGCAAAAAGGCCAATATTTTCCTGTATTGATACTTGTAACGATAAGAGATGACGAGAAATTGCCGAGGTGCGAACACCTATCTCGCTCCATGTTAACGAGCTTTGCTGCCCGTTATTCCATTGACTGAAAGCTATCCGGTTCGCTGATTCGTGAGCATCAACTCTGCTACGTAAGCGATTAACCAAGTGGTATGGATATAGATTTTCAGTAATCAAAGTGAATTCCCTATAGGTCATTATCGATATAAGTTGCTCGGTATATTCACAAGCACTTAACCATTGCAATTATTTCAGCTTACAAGTGTTAGCTGAATATTTGCAGTGTATCGGCTAAAGGGAACTCTGAAAAGTCTTTATATGTAAATTTTCTGCAAATGTTATCTCTATGACAAAACCAATCTGAGTAACTCACCCAAACGAGTGAGTTACCTTGTCATAATATGTGTTCTGCTATAGACAGACTTCTATTTGTTGTAGGCCAAAGGTAGCCATATTCACGAATGCCCTACAGCCCTAGGACCAATATATCCTATGCTGCGACTGCCTGTTCAGATAGCTCAGAGATCATTTGGTTAAACTGGGACTTCATCCATTGGTGGCCTCTATCCCTTACTGTTGATTCATGCCATGTTAAATAACAAGGGCGTGTGTTATTTTCCAAAGGTAAAGCCAATGAACGCACTTTAAGCTGACTTGAGTGGCGCTCAACTAACCATTTAGGTGCAATCGCTACGAGATCAGTCTGTGCAACGATATTTAATACGCTATTTAAATCAGTTCCTTGATAATTAATCGTATGGGATAAATCAGTATTATAATAATAAGGTTTACTAAATGAGCTAATATTATCCATTGCCATTATAGCATGGCGCTCATTATTCATTTCAATATTAGAAATAGTGTCTGAAATACGCGGATGATGATTTGCAACAACTAATACCAATTCATCATTAAATAAAACCTGATGTTGATATTCACTTTTTTCGAGTTGATTATAGCCAAGGAAAAAGTCTATTTCTTGATATTTTAATTGATGAGCAATATTGTCATCGATAAAAGAACGAATGGAGATATTAATATTAGGCGATATTAATTTAAATTTCTCGACAATAATCGCAGCTAAGCGTATGTCTAATGGAGAACAAATAGATAAATTAAACACTCTTTCACTGTGCAGAGGATCAAACCCGGCCCCCGGTAACTCATTATGAACCAATTGCAGTGCTTGCCTAACAGGCCCAAATAATTGTTTTGCGCGAGAAGTTGGCTGAATTCCACGGCCATAACGCACAAAAAGCTCATCATTAAACATTGATTTCAAACGAGAAACTGCATTACTAACCGCAGGTTGTGACATGCCTAATACTTGAGCTGCTTTAGTAACATTCTGCATCTGCATAACAACATCAAAAACCGTTAATAAATTTAAATCAACATTACGTAGATGAATATCACTACCGTCTTTCTTGCCTGTTGAAATCGTATCAAAATCAGTCATTTTTTACTCCACTAAATTTATTTATCATTTTTCATTAACGAAAAGACTCATTCATCTAAAAAACCGATGAATATATAAATTCATTAAATATTATTCTTAAAACAACTTATAGATAATAAGCTATTTCGCTTTCCCTGCATTTATTAAAACGACGTTATAATATTTTACCCATTAATTAGATTTACAGTATAGATATCATCATAAAACGCAAATATTCATCACGGCAATGGATGCCTTTTATTCATTAAGCACAATGTCAGCCTCCGTAAAAATAATAAAGCAATTTGCGCAAGAAATCATAATAAATCGCATGTAGATATCAATAAATATTCTCATAATCAGATTATTTTTTAATTATTCATTTATTAGATAATTAACTTAATTAAAAGAATTGACCAGTGTAATTCCTTTTCCACTTACCGTCTGCCCCACACACAAAAAAACAGATAAAAATCAAAAAAAACAATAAATTACATAAATACAAAACATCAAACATTTCACCGTAAGAATTTTACACTCAATTTTACCAACGAATATAGATAAAAACATCATAAAAAATATCAAAAATAGTCATAACCACCAAATAAAAATGGCAATTCATGATTGGTAAAAATATATGAAAAATCTCCGATTGACATTAACTTGGATATCACGTATCAATAAATACAGTTTAATTAAGTTACCTAGAGAGACAGTTTAAAATGACATTTTCTATCCGCCTACTAAGCCTACTACTACTCGCATTAAATTTGCGCGGTATGCTTATGGACGGAAAATAGAAAGACGCTGTCCACAAACATTAAAAGCCCGCGCAACCCGCGGGTTTTTTTATGCCTGCGGCTTGGGAAGAACATAACATTCGGTTTAATAAATAAAAATTCGAGATGAGGAATACAATATGAGCGACCAAGTCATTATTTTTGATACCACATTACGTGATGGTGAGCAGGCATTACAGGCAAGTTTGTCCGTAAAAGAAAAATTACAAATCGCATTCGCATTAGAGCGTTTGGGGGTTGATATTATTGAAGCCGGCTTCCCTGTGTCGTCACCCGGCGATTTCGAATCCGTTCAAACTATTGCTCGTGAAATCAAAAATAGCCGCATCTGCGCCTTAGCTCGTTGCGTGGAAAATGATATTGACGTTGCAGCGGAAGCATTGAAAATTGCAGAAGCATTCCGTATTCATATTTTCTTAGCCACCTCCAATTTACATATGGAGAAAAAATTAAATAAATCATTTGATGGCGTAATGGATATGGCAATCAACTCAATCAAACGCGCAAGACGCTACACCGATGATGTTGAGTTTTCTTGTGAAGATGCCGGACGTACTGATCCTGACAATTTATGTCGTATTGTTGAAACTGCGATCAATGCTGGAGCAACCACCATTAATATCCCTGATACTGTAGGTTATACAACACCTTATCAGTTTGGCGGTATCATCACAGATTTGTATAACCGAGTTCCAAATATTGATAAAGCCATTATTTCAGTTCACTGCCACGATGACTTAGGGATGTCTGTAGCAAACTCTATCAGCGCAGTTCAAGCTGGTGCTCGCCAAGTAGAAGGTACCATTAATGGATTAGGCGAGCGTGCTGGGAATACGGCATTAGAAGAAGTGATTATGGCTATTAAGTTGCGCGAACAAATGTTAAATGTGCACACCAATATTAATCACCAAGAAATTTACCGCACTAGCCAATTAGTTAGCCAATTATGCAATACCCCTATCCCAGCCAACAAAGCGGTTGTTGGTAGCAATGCGTTCTCTCACTCATCAGGCATCCACCAAGATGGTGTGTTGAAAAACCGTGAAACCTACGAAATTATGACCCCAGAGTCTATCGGCTTAAAAGCAGAGAAGTTGAATTTAACCTCACGTTCAGGCCGTGCTGCCGTTAAACACCGTATGGAAGAAATGGGCTATCATGAAGGTAAAGACTTCAAATTGGATGAATTATATACTGCATTTTTGAACTTAGCCGATAAAAAAGGTCAAGTCTTTGACTATGATTTAGAAGCATTGGCTTTCTTTACTAAGCAGCAAGATGAAACTGACCACTTCGTAATGGACTATTTTAGCACTCAATCAGGCTCTAGTATTGTCGCAACCGCAACAGTCAAAATGCAGTGTGGTGATGAGGTGAAATCGGAAGCTGCTACGGGGAATGGCCCAGTCGATGCGATTTATCAGGCCTTTAGTAATATCACCAATTACCCAATGAAATTAGTTTCTTACCAATTATCAGCCAAAGGCCACGGCGAAAATGCTTTGGGGCAAGTCGATATCGTGGTGGAATGCCATAACCGTAAGTTCCATGGTATGGGGTTAGCCACGGATATCGTGGAATCATCAGCCAAAGCAATGGTTCATGTATTAAATAGTATTTGGCGTTCAGAACAAGTTGAAATAGAAAAACAAAAAATAAACCAAGAATCACAATCAAACACAAAGGAAGCTGTTTAACAATGTCTAGCTATAAAATTGCCGTATTACCGGGAGATGGCATCGGTCCAGAAGTTATGGCGCAAGCGTATAAAGTTTTAGATGCGGTGAGTAAACGCTTTGCCATTGCTATCACCACAACCGAATATGATGTTGGTGGTGCGGCTATCGATAAACACGGTGAGCCATTGCCACAAGCCACCGTGAAAGGGTGTGAAGAAGCCGATGCGGTATTATTTGGTTCCGTTGGTGGCCCAAAATGGGAGCATTTGCCACCTGATAGCCAACCTGAACGTGGAGCATTATTACCTTTACGTAAACATTTTAAATTATTCAGTAACTTACGCCCTGCTCGTTTATATCAAGCATTGGAAGCATTTTGCCCATTACGTGCAGATATCGCCGCACAGGGCTTCGATATTCTTTGTGTCCGTGAATTAACCGGTGGGATTTACTTTGGCCAGCCAAAAGGCCGTAAAGGCGAAGGCCAAGAAGAATATGCGTTTGATACTGAAGTGTATCACCGCTATGAGATTGAACGTATTGCTCGAATTGCATTCGAGTCCGCACGTAAACGTAATAACAAAGTTACTTCAATTGATAAAGCCAATGTATTGCAAAGCTCTGTTTTATGGCGTGAAGTAGTTAATCAAATTGCGAAAGAGTATCCCGATGTTGACGTCAGCCATATGTATATTGATAACGCTACGATGCAAATGATTAAAGCACCATCCCAGTTCGATGTGGTGTTATGTTCAAACCTGTTTGGCGATATTATTTCTGATGAGTGCGCCATGATCACAGGCTCTATGGGGATGTTGCCATCTGCCAGTTTAAATGAAGCAGGCTTTGGTTTATATGAACCCGCTGGTGGCTCTGCACCGGATATCGCAGGGAAAAATATAGCCAATCCAATCGCTCAAATTTTATCGGCATCAATGCTGTTTAGATTTAGCTTGAACCAGGCGGATGCGGCTGATGCTATTGAGCGAGCAGTGAATAAAGCCTTAGAAGAAGGCTATAGAACATCAGATTTAGCTAGCACTGGCAAATCCATTAGTACCAGTGAAATGGGCGATATCATTGCTCGTTATATTGCACAAGGGGTGTAACATGGCCAAAACTTTATATCAAAAATTGTATGACGCCCACGTAGTTCGCGAAGTCGAAAATGAAATTCCTTTGATTTATATCGACCGTCATCTGGTACATGAAGTGACCTCTCCACAAGCTTTTGATGGATTAAGAACTAAAAATCGACCTTTGCATCAACCTAGCAAAACGTTTGCAACGATGGATCATAATGTGTCCACGCAAACCAAAGATATCAACGCGTGCGGCGATATGGCACGTATTCAGATGCAAGAGTTGATGAAGAACTGTAAAGAGTTTGGCGTTACTTTGTATGATTTGAATCACCCATACCAAGGTATTGTACATGTTATGGGGCCTGAGCAAGGAATTACCTTACCGGGGATGACCATTGTTTGTGGGGATTCTCATACAGCAACTCATGGAGCATTTGGTGCCTTAGCATTTGGGATTGGTACCTCTGAAGTTGAGCACGTTATGGCGACCCAAACGTTAAAACAAGCTCGCGCAAAAACGATGAAGATTGAAGTAGTCGGTAAAGCCCCTGCGGGTATTACCGCGAAAGATATCGTGTTAGCAATTATCGGAACCACTGGCAGCGCAGGGGGAACAGGGTATATTGTTGAGTTTTGTGGCGAAGCAATCGAGAACTTAAGCATGGAAGGTCGTATGACCGTCTGTAATATGGCTATCGAGTTAGGCGCAAAAGCGGGGATCATCGCGCCTGATGAAACCACTTTCGCTTATATGAAAGGACGTCAATTCGCACCAAAAGGCCAGCAATGGGATGATGCCGTCGCTTACTGGAAAACATTGAAAACCGATGACGACGCTCAGTTCGATAAAATCATTACTATTCAGGCAAGTAGCATTGCACCACAAGTGACATGGGGAACTAACCCTGGGCAAGTTATTGCCATAAATCAACCAATCCCTGCCCCTGAATCATTTGCTGACCCAGTTGAGCGTGCTTCAGCAGAAAAAGCGTTAGCGTATATGGGGTTACAATCTGGCATTAAGTTGTCAGATGTAAAAATTGATAAAGTCTTTATTGGTTCATGCACCAATTCACGTATTGAAGATTTACGTGCCGCCGCCGCCATCGCCAAAGGCAAAAAAGTGGCTTCTGGCGTTCAAGCTATCGTGGTTCCCGGTTCTGGCCCAGTTAAAGCCCAAGCAGAACAAGAAGGTTTGGATAAAATTTTTATTGATGCGGGCTTTGAATGGCGTTTACCGGGCTGCTCCATGTGTTTAGCGATGAACAATGACCGCTTAAACCCAGGTGAACGCTGTGCATCGACCAGTAACCGTAATTTTGAAGGCCGCCAAGGCCGCGCAGGTCGTACACATTTAGTGAGCCCTGCAATGGCCGCAGCAGCAGCCATTAACGGTCATTTTGCTGACGTTCGCGATATTCAAATTTAAGGGGAGAACCATGGAAAAATTTATTACCCACGTAGGCATTGTCGCCCCATTAGATGCCGCTAACGTTGATACCGATGCCATCATTCCTAAGCAATTTTTGCAGAAAGTCACTCGCACTGGTTTTGGTCAACATTTATTTAATGACTGGCGTTTTTTGGATGAGAACGGGCAACAACCTAACCCTGATTTTGTCCTGAACAAGCCCGTATTCAAAGGAGCGAGTATTTTGCTGGCTCGTGAGAACTTTGGTTGTGGCTCTTCCCGCGAACACGCCCCTTGGGCATTAACTGACTTTGGCATTCAAGTGGTTATCGCGCCGAGTTTTGCCGATATTTTTTATGGCAACTCATTTAATAACCAATTACTCCCTATAAAATTAAGTGAGCAACAGGTCGATCAGTTGTTTAACTATGTGAATAACCATGAAGGTTGCCAGTTTACGGTGGATTTAGAGGCTCAAACAGTCACCGCAGGTGATGAAACCTATCATTTTGAAATTGATAGTTTCCGTCGCCACTGCATGATGAATGGGTTGGATAGTATCGGACTGACATTGCAACACGTCAGTCAAATCAAGGATTATGAGAGTCAGATCCCTGCTTTCATGAACTAATCTCTTGACTACGCCTACTTCGGTGGGCGTAGTTCCGCTTTTAACTCTTATATCCCAATTAAATCGCCTATTTTTCGCCAAAAAATGCGAAATAACCCATCCCTGAAAATTTACAGTCCAAAACTACTTCCCCATTAATTTCTTCCTGTATAATTAACTTAAATATTTTTTGACGACACAAATATCACCACAAATTACAGACTTTTTGCTTTAAGATTTTTTCTAAATAGTTCGCACTGTAGCTAGGCGGTGAGAGAAGATATCTTGGGGAGCATACACCAGTATGTGACCCAAGTAGCTGAGCGAAACCAACAACGCTACAGTGCGAAATATGACGAAAAAACAAAAAAAAGCCGGTAAAAACCGGCTCGGTGATATAACACCATTACTCTAAATGGGGGAGTTGGTCCGCAATATACAGACCAAACGAGCTACTTACTGCTGTTTATTATCGTTAGATTTTAAAATATTAAAATTGATGCATTTTTTGCCGGAGTTCCTCTTTTATGTCAAATTCACGATTACAAACCCAATTTATTCGTCTCTGGCAACATTTTCAGGGGCAAGACAGTGAAACGACGCTGCAAGACATCGCTGATACCCTATTTTGCTCCAAGCGCCATGTCCGTACACTTCTTAATAATATGCAGTCTTGTGGTTGGCTAAACTGGCAAGCAGTATCAGGACGTGGAAAACGCTCAACCTTAATTTTTCATATTAATGGCTTAGAACTGCAACAAGCACAAGCAGAGCAGTTATTAAAAGAAGAAAGTATTGAAAAACTGGTCGCTCTCGTTGGTGATAAAGAAACTATTCGCCAAATGGTGCTATCTGAGTTAGAGCGAAGCTATCGGCAAGGCAAAAACTTATTACGTATCATTTATTATCGTGATTTCCCAACCCTTCTTCCCGGAGCCCCCATGCGCCGCTCTGAAATCCATTTAATGAGCCAAATTTTTAACGGACTCACCCACATAAATGAGGAAAAAGGGGAAGTGGAAGATGGCCTTGCCCATCACTGGCAATCAACCTGTGATACACAGTGGCGCTTTTATTTACGCCCTGCGATTTACTTCCATCACGGTCGGGAAATGGTTGCAGAAGATATTATTTGCTCTCTCATGCGTTTAAAAAATGGTTGGCCGTTATTTTCTCATATTCAGTCCGTCACCTCTCCCCTACCTTATGTCATTGATATCACGTTAAGTAAACCCGATAAGCAGTTACCTTGTCTACTAGGTAGCCACCACGCAGCTATCTTGCCGAAAGAATGGGAAAGCTTAAATAACTTTAGTCGCTGCCCTATCGGTACTGGTCCATATTTAGTTGATAAAAATTTACCTCAAAAGCTTACTATTAGTGCCTTTGATCGCTATTTTGGCTATCGCGCTTTACTTGATGAAGTCACCATTTGGGTGGTACCTGAATTATCAGAACAAATGGTATGCACTACATTAAAAATGGATGGGGATAAACATCATAATAGCGACTCATTGGAAAGCCGTATGGAAGAAGGCTGTTATTTCCTGTTGATCGATCAACGTTCTGAAATTGGTCAGCGACAAGATGTTCGTAAATGGCTGTGCAGCTTTTTAACCCCCGTAAATCTTCTTGCCCATTGTGACCCCTTTTACCAACGTCATTGGGCACCTGCTTATGGTTTATTACTTCATTGGCACCATAGCAAAATGCTCACTTTATACCCTAAACCTGAAGATTTAACTGAACTGACAGTAACTTTTTATCATAATCACCATGAGTTTTATGCCATCAGCCAAATTATGAAGCGTGTATTACAAGCGCAAGGCGTAGAACTTAAAATTAATATTATTGATTATGATGATTGGTTTAATGGTCAAGCTCAAAGCGATATTTGGTTGGCTACCGCCAATTTTTTCAAGCCACTCGAATTTTCAATTTTTGCCACTTTATATGAAATGCCATTACTTCGCCAATGTCTGGGTAATACCTTAGAAAATGAACTTAATTTGTGGCGCAATAAGCAGTTAGATGTTGAGTCATGGTGTGAAAGCCTAATTGACTCGCAACTCTTCCACCCTATATTTCATCACTGGCTAGAATTGCAAGGACAAAAAACCATGCGAGGAGTACGTATGAATACATTTGGATGGTTTGATTTTAAATCGGCTTGGTTTAAACCTGCTGAGGATAACCTTAACGATCTTCAATAGTTATAAACAGCTAAATTGAATAATAAGGATGTTATTCACTTTTTCTGTGGATATCTATGTGAACAACCTTATAGTAATCAGGGTATATCCCCAAATTGCGTTTTTACAAAAAAACAACCCAAGTCAATAAATACTTATAAATCAATAAATTAAAATCAAAAAAACGCGTTTACCCACTGGCTGTTTTTTTTACTAAGTTGTGCAAGACTTTAACTGAGCAAATATCAAACAACGATGTATTTATCCACAACATATGTGCTTAACTTACTCATTTCATGTGATGCGCGTCAAAAAAATCGTTTCGTCAAGGCTGTAAATACACACAGTAATCCCTGTTTTTCATAGTTATCCAGAAATCCTGTGGATAACCTAGTGCATGATCCTGTGATTATCTTGGGATGAACATGAATAACCTCTATTACAAATGATAAAACGAGTGAATAAATTGTTTTATTCGCCTATATATCATAGGGTTAAAAATAATAGGGGAAAAGTGTTATACTAATTAGATGATGTGAATTATTTTTGCTTGTTTTTTATACATTGATTTGCAAACTATTATGCCATTTATACCACCAGCACCACCCGATAACGAAGCCACCTTAATGAGTAGAGCTCAAGCACTCGCAGGCTATACTCTAGGGGAACTCGCGCAAATTGCAGCACTCCCGATCCCCCCAGATCTCAAACGAGATAAAGGCTGGGTCGGTATGCTATTAGAGTATTATTTAGGTGCAAGTGCGGGCAGTAAAGCCGAGCAAGATTTCGCTCATATTGGTGTTGAACTAAAAACCATTCCTATCGATCGTCATGGGACACCGTTAGAAACAACCTTTGTTTCTGTCGCACCATTAACTGGCAATAGCGGTTTGACGTGGGAAAATAGCCACGTACGACGAAAACTGTCCCGCATCTTGTGGTTCCCTATCGAAGGGGAAAGACAAATTCCTCTCGCACAACGCCGAGTCGCTAATCCATTGATTTGGAGCCCTTCAGTGTTTGAAGAACAATTGTTACGGCAAGATTGGGAAGAGTTAATGGATCTGATTGTATTAGGAAAAGTCGAAACCATCACGGCTCGTCATGGCCAAGTTTTACAAATCCGACCGAAAGCCGCAAACAATAAAGCGCTTACCGAAGCCATTGGCGAGTTTGGTCAACCGATAATGACATTGCCACGCGGTTTTTATCTTAAAAAAGATTTTACCGCCCCCTTGCTGGCTCGGCACTTTAACCTTGCTTAGCCTCAAGACTGTCGCCTGTACCAAAGCAGACGATAAATAATTATCCCTGTTTAATCTTTTGATTGATAAGGTACGCAGATGTTTGAGTGGATACTAGACCCGAATGCTTGGATGGCATTGGCGACACTAACCATATTGGAAATTGTATTAGGGATCGACAATATTATTTTTCTGAGTATTGTTGTCAGCAAGCTACCGGCCCATCAACAAAATAGAGCAAGGCGCACAGGACTCATGGCAGCGATGGTGATGCGCCTGATATTATTAGCTTCCATTGCGTGGTTAGCACAACTAACTACCCCTCTACTTACCTTGTTTGCTCACCCTATATCCGCACGCGATTTAATCCTTTGTGCTGGTGGTATTTTCTTAATTTGGAAAGCAAGCCAAGAGATTTTTGATACGATAGAAGGGGAATATGATGATGGTTTAACGCATCGTCACGTGAGTTCATTTTGGGGAGCTATCGCGCAAATTGCACTTTTAGATATTATTTTCAGTCTAGACTCGGTGATCACGGCGGTCGGTTTGTCTGACCACCTATTTATTATGATGGCGGCGGTTGTTGTCGCAGTGTTGATAATGATGATGGCAGCCAAACCAATTGGGGATTTTGTTGAGCGCTACCCATCGGTGAAGATTTTGGCCTTATCATTTTTAATTTTAGTTGGTTTTACTTTGTTACTTGAAAGCGTCCATGTCCATGTATCAAAAGGCTATATTTATTTTGCTATGTTTTTCTCTATGTCCGTGCAGGTGCTCAATATCTTACGCAGCAAAAAATGGAAAACGAAGCATAAAGCAGATTAGCTCCCTGCTTCAATCGCTTGTTTCGCCGCTTGGATAGCACCTTCAACCGCTTTTTTAGCCTGCGGGCTGTTTTTCCAGCAACTTGAGCCGGTTAGTGCAGCCCCAGAAATTAAAATTTCACTATAAGAAGCTTTACTCAATTGCGCTAATGATGCAAACCCCATCTGCTCCAAACGGCTGATCACCATAGGCCCTACCCCCTTAACCGCTAATAGCACTTGTTTTTCTGACTCGGAAAATGCCATATCATCCTCTATAAGCTAATTAACAGGTAATTGTTGAGCTAATATTTTGCAATTTACCTATTTAATACTTTAAAATTACATACATAACAATGCCAGTTTGAATAATAACTAACTGACCTATCTTATCACTCAGTCTGTACTTGCCTGTTGTAGGAATTCACCATGTATAATGCACCACTGTTAAACCCACATCAACACACTATGATGTTAACTGATGGCCGCCAATTTTGTTGGTTTGAGTCAGGCCCTAAAACAGGTTTTCCAGTTGTTTTCTGTACTGGTGCAGGTATGAGTGGCAATTTGGGTTTCGGATTAGATTTACTGGAAAAGCTCAATATCCGTTTGATTGTGCCTGAGCGTGCTGGACTTGGCGATTCAACGTTTGATGCACAGAAATCCCTAAAAAGCTGTGCAATGGATATTCAAGCGTTATTAGAACACCTAGCTATAGAACAATTTTCTGTGATTGGTTTTTCTCAGGGCGCTGTTTTTGCGATGGCTGTCGCACAATATTGCCATCCAGTTTCAGTCTCTATAGTATCTGGTCAAGACCAATTTGAACACGCTGCCACTCGGGCAATTCTGACAGCCGATGTTGTGAATATGCAAGAACAAGCTTTAAACGCCCCCGATAATTTATCTAATTGGCTATTAAAGAATGTGACTAGTGAATGGCTGCTGGCATTTATCCTCAATTGCAGCGCTGAGGTCGACCAACAACTTTACAATGAAGAGCGTTTCCTCGAAGCATACAGTCACTGTATCCGACGTGCTTTCGCCCAAGGTAACCAAGGGTATGTTCAAGACTTATTGATTGCGCTGCAAAAATGGGGTTTCACACCTGAAGATATCCGTGTGCCAGTCACGTTATGGTATGGAAAACTCGATATGAGTACCGTTCATTCCCCTGACTTTGGCAAAACATTAGCTACCCGTTTTCCTAATTGCCAACACCATTTACTAAGCAATGAAGGTGGCTCCCTACTTTGGACACAAGCGGGTGCTATTTTGGCCGATATTCAACAACAAGTTAAGTGATCAAAAAGGCCTCAGTGATACTATTCACTAAGGCCTTATCAAAGTAGAAACATTACTTTTTCGAATTAACGATAGACAATCCCACCGTCAGTCAAAATTGACTGTCCAGTAATGTAGTCAGAATCATCACTGGCTAAGAATGCCACTAAACTAGCAACGTCATCAGGGGTTTGCGCACGACCAAGCGCGATACCTTCGACATATTTTTTGTAAGTCTCGCCTTTTGGTGCCCCAGTAATTTCAGCGAAACGTTCATCAATTTCTACCCACATATCAGTACCAACAATACCTGGGCAATAAGCATTTACAGTGATCCCTGAACTTGCGTATTCTTTAGCCGCCGCTTGAGTTAACGCGCGAACCGCAAATTTTGTTGCAGAATAAACACCTAACATAGCAAAACCATCGTGGCCTGCAATGGAGGATGCATTGATGATTTTTCCTTTATGCTTACGCTCTTTGAATTTCTCGCTAGCCGCTTGAATCCCCCACATGGTGCCGTCCACATTGATTTTGAAGATTAAATCCATATCTTCTTGGCGTACATCAGCGATTGGCTTAACTTGAGCAATCCCTGCGTTGTTAATCATTACATCGAAACCACCTAACTCAGCTTCCGCATGAGCAACCGCAGCAAATACTTGGTCACGTTGACTAATATCCGCAGCAAATGTTGAAACTTTACGGCCTAATGCTGCAATTTCTTTAGCAACATCTTCAAGTTTGTCTTTTTTCAAATCTACCAACGCAATATCAGCGCCTTCTTTAGCTAAACGTAATGCAATACTACGACCAATACCTTGAGCTGCACCAGTAACTAAAACAACTTTATTATTTAACGCCATACTTATCTCCTACGGAATGATAGCCAAAATGACTAGTCCACCAATCTTAATAAGTTAACAATAATAACAATAAGTTACAAAATAATGATTTTTAACTATTATTTCTAACTAATAAAAAACATTTCACTATTGATGCAGTTAATGTATTTTGTTTGCCAAAGAAAAAGGCATGAATAATGAAATTCAAAGACGATCGTTAATAAAAACCATTCTCAATAGAATAAACAAAAAATGCTATTCTTTGGATTTTGTTTAATTAACAAACGACTGAGTGAAATTTAAACTTAAAAAGCCACCATAAATGAAGTGAACCCTATATATTGGACACTTTTCTTTAACTGGTGGCTTTAATGGGAGCATGCAAAATATAGCCGTTATTTCTTCGCTGCTTGGATATACAACATTTCTAATGCAATGGATGCTGCCGCAAGAGCCGTGATCTCAGACTGGTCATATGCAGGAGCCACTTCCACTAAATCCATACCCACGATATTTAATGACTGTATGCCACGCAATAATTTCAACGCGCGATCTGACGTTAAACCACCGATAACCGGTGTTCCTGTACCCGGTGCAAATGCAGGATCGAGACAGTCAATATCGAACGTCAGGTAAACAGGCATATCACCAACAATTTCTTTGATCTGCGCAATCATATCGTCCACGCTACGGTCATTAACCTGCGCCGCATCCAGCACAGTAAAGCCATTATCGCTGTCGTGTTCAGTACGAATACCAATTTGCACTGAACGGGTTGGGTCAATTAATCCTTCTTTTGGCGCATGGTAGAACATCGTTCCGTGGTCAAACTTGCTACCGTTACCATAAGTATCGGTGTGTGCATCGAAATGGACTAACGCCATTTTACCAAAATGTTTTGCGTGAGCGCGTAATAATGGCAGTGTCACGAAGTGGTCGCCACCAAAAGTTAAGCAGCGTTTACCCGACTCAATCAGTTTTTCAGTATGCGCTTGTAGTTTGTCACTCATATCTTGAGCATCACCGAATGCAAACACAAGGTCACCGCAATCGACGACATTTAAACGGTCAGTTAGTTTAAAGTTCCACGGCCAACGATGGCTTTCCCATGCAAGGTTAGTAGATACTTGGCGAATAGCGGCGGGCCCATGACGGCTACCAGCACGGCCAGACGTTGCCATATCAAATGGCACACCGGTGATCACCCACTGTGCATCTGAACTATATGGCTGAAAATTCAGTGGAAAACGTAGAAAACCAAATGCGTTAGAAACCAGTGAATTATCAACTTGATTGCCTAAAGTACTATTAATCATTTTTGTTCCTCAAAATGAGTTTGCTCGTTAGCAAACCCGTTTAATATTCGGTTCAAATAATTTTATCTGATCAACTTCATACAGTTTAAATAATAAACAAACTGCATTTTTTTGCATAAAATTATTATCTCTCCACTATACGATGCTCTATATAGATCGCACTGTCGCTAGGCGACAACAAAGTACGGCCACTGACGCTACAATGCGAAATATGACGATCATTTATTCGTCTTCTAAATAGGTATAACCATATAGGCCATTTTCGAACTCGTCGACAAAGTCTTTTTGCAGTTGCTCACTCAGCCCTGTGCCTTTTACTTGCTC
This sequence comes from Providencia sp. Me31A, assembly GCF_050487165.1. Taxonomy (NCBI): domain Bacteria; kingdom Pseudomonadati; phylum Pseudomonadota; class Gammaproteobacteria; order Enterobacterales; family Morganellaceae; genus Providencia; species Providencia sp. Me31A. The sequence goes on along the minus strand of NZ_JBKQGZ010000006.1, from coordinate 155,596 downwards.
AGTAAAACTTTCTAATAGCTCTTCAGGTACCAGTTTGACATATTGCAGCATGTCAGCCACCGAGTCACCTTCTTCACTTTGTAAATAACGTACGTTGCCTTGGCTATCAACCCAAACATCAATTGCGGCCGTGTCACCGAACAGGTTATGCATATTGCCTAAAATTTCCTGATACGCCCCAATCATGAAGAAACCTATCATTGGTGGGTTTTCAGGATCATACGCTGGCATTGGCATGGTGGTTTCGACACCATCACCATCCACATAATGGTCGATAATACCATCAGAATCGCAAGTGATATCCAGCAAGACAGCTCGCCGATCTAACGGTTTATCTAACCCTTCAATCGGTAAGACAGGGAATACTTGATCAATCCCCCAAGAATCAGGTAATGACTGGAACAATGAGAAATTAACATAGAACTTATCTGCCATACGTTCTTGCAATTCGTCGATGATCGGACGGTGAGCACGGTTGCTCGGGTCTAAATCCTGCTGAATACGACGGCAAATATTAAGGTATAGCTCTTCTGCCCATGCACGTTGTGTCAAATCTAACACACCATGAGCGTACTGGGTATGGGCTTCTTGTAAGTCGAACTGACTATCATGTAACCATTCACGTAATGAACGGCTATTGCCTTGATGCTGCATTGATTCCCATGTTTCCCATAAAGAAATCAGCGAACGCGGTGCATCTTCATCCGGCGCCGACGTTTTCGTGAATTCATTACGCTCAACGCCAATGACATTGGAGACTAAAACGGTATGATGAGCCGTGAGTGCTCGACCAGACTCCGTGATCACCGTTGGGTGCGGTAAATCAAATTCTTCGCACGCATCCCCAATCGCCCAAATCACGTTATTGGCGTATTCATTTAAGCCATAATTGACTGAGCAATCTGATTGAGAACGTGTGCCTTCGTAATCAACACCCAGCCCACCACCGACATCAAAGCATTGAATGTTAACACCTAAATGATGCAACTCAACATAAAAACGGGCAGATTCACGAACCCCGGTTGCGATATCACGGATATTCGCCATCTGAGAGCCTAAATGAAAATGTAGCAGTTGCAAGCTGTCTAAACGATTCGCATTGCGCAATATTTCCACAAGTTGCAGCACTTGTGTCGCAGCCAAACCAAACTTGGACTTTTCTCCCCCACTGGCCTGCCATTTACCAGAGCCTTGGGAAGCAAGGCGTGCGCGCACACCTAAACGTGGAGTCACATTTAAGCTTTCCGATTCTTTTAGCACCATCTCAATTTCAGACATTTTCTCGATAACAAGGTAGACCTTATGACCGAGTTTTTCACCAATTAAAGCGAGACGGATATATTCACGATCTTTATAACCGTTGCAAACAATCACCGTACGAGTACGGCCTGCGTTAGCTAAAACGGCCATAAGTTCCGCTTTAGACCCGGCTTCTAATCCTAAAGGCTCATCTGAGTTAACCAGTGATTCAATCACGCGGCGCTGCTGGTTTACCTTAATGGGATAAACAAGGAAGTAATCCCCTTTGTAGCCATAAGATTCACGAGCACGTCTAAACGCCGCATTTATCGAACGCAGGCGATGCTGCAAGATTTGCGGAAAGCAAAATAAAGCCGGTAAGCGTAGATGCTCCTGTTCTTCTTTAACTTGATTTACGAGATCAGCTAAATCGACAATGGTATCAGGGTGTTCAGGATTAGGGCAAACACAGACATTTCCGCGCTCATTCACCTGATAGTAGCCACCGCCCCAATACGCAATATTGTACGTCTGGCGCATTTTGCGAGCGATATTATCATTCATAATAAACTCCTATTGGAGGGGTGAGCGACGCGTTATCCTTTCTATCTATGTCAACAAATGCATGTCTATGATGACATCACACTGCCAAGCAGTTATGTCGGGGAAACGGTAATACTCAGATTTTAATAAAAAGTGCTTAGAACATCTAAACAGTGACAATATACGGCCTTAAGCTGACAAATTAATGACTTAGCCTTAAAGGTGTATGAGAGATGTGGCGGTAACTTCGTGAAGAAGTAAAAAATGACAGGAAAGTAAATGCCAATGTCACGCGGCGATCCGCATATGACGGTTGGATACTGTTATTCAGTAGATTATGGATCATTTACCATTAACCCCCAATATAACTGTTTATTTCTTTAAAACTTCAATGCGGTAGCACTATTTTGGCAGGTGAACCTGTTGATTTAAGCTATATCACCTTATATTTATTGAAATTTAAAAGTTTATAAACATTCCTGATAGATAGCAGGGTATTTCTTTTTGACCTGCTGGTATATAACGGGAACGAACAACCATCCGTTACGGTCGCAGTTTATACATCTATTGAGCTCAAAAAGCAAAACCAAAATGACAAAATTACGATAAAACTTTTAGAAGTTATTCTAAATTGCCATTTTATGCCCTATTCGACTTTTGTAAAAATACAGGTAGAATTTTTTACCGTATGGGACTAGAATAGCCGTCTAGATGTTAAAACATCCAATTATAAATCTGCGAATTCTTAAGGTATTAATCTCATGGCTACACACCTCTTTACTTCTGAGTCTGTATCAGAAGGGCATCCAGATAAAATTGCTGATCAAATCTCTGATGCAGTACTTGATGCTATTCTTGAACAAGACCCGAAAGCTCGCGTTGCCTGCGAAACCTACGTCAAAACAGGAATGGTAATGGTTGGGGGAGAAATCACGACCAAAGCTTGGGTTGATATTGAAGAAATCACACGCAAAACAGTTCGCGAAATCGGTTATACCAGTTCAGATATGGGCTTCGATGCTAATTCATGTGCTGTTTTAAGTGCTATTGGCAAACAGTCTCCAGATATTAATCAAGGTGTTGACCGTATTGATCCATCAGAACAAGGTGCGGGTGACCAAGGCCTTATGTTTGGTTATGCGACTAACGAAACTGATGTATTGATGCCTGCACCAATTACTTATGCGCACCGCTTAGTTCAACGCCAAGCGGACGTCCGTAAAAATGGCACATTGCCATGGTTACGCCCTGATGCAAAGAGCCAAGTTACTTTTCAATACGACAACAATAAAATTGTCGGTATTGATGCTGTTGTTTTATCTACTCAGCATTCTGAAGATATCCAACAAAAAGACCTGCATGAAGCGGTAATGGAAGAAATAATCAAGCCGGTTCTGCCTGCCGAGTGGTTAAGCTCCGCAACCAAGTTCTTTATTAACCCAACAGGCCGATTTGTGATTGGTGGGCCAATGGGTGACTGTGGTTTAACTGGTCGCAAAATTATTGTTGATACCTATGGCGGTATGGCGCGTCACGGCGGTGGAGCTTTCTCTGGTAAAGATCCTTCGAAAGTTGACCGTTCCGCGGCTTATGCTGCACGTTATGTTGCCAAAAATATTGTTGCTGCTGGCCTTGCTGACCGCTGCGAAATTCAAGTTTCCTACGCAATTGGTGTCGCTGAACCTACATCAATTATGGTAGAAACGTTTGGTACTGGTAAAGTTGATGAATCTCTATTGATCCAATTAGTTCGTGAATTCTTCGATTTACGTCCATATGGTTTAATCAAAATGCTTGACTTACTGCACCCTATTTATCAGCAAACTGCATCATATGGCCATTTTGGTCGAGCACAATTCCCTTGGGAAAAAACGGATAAAGCAGAATTACTACGTAGTGCTGCTGGGTTGTAACTTTGCCATTAAATACAGTACATAAAAAACCCATCAATGATGGGTTTTTTGTTTAATATTATATAGTTAGATTCGTACAGTTAACTTTTTTGACTAAATTGAAAAATCGCCATCCCAGCAATCATCGCTAACATGAATATTATCCCCTGAGTGATCCCCATCCCTGTTAATAGCAACGCCGGCCCCGGACAAATACCAGCAAGCCCCCAGCCAACCCCAAATAAGGCACTTCCTGCCACCAGCTTTTTATCAATTTTTTGATTTGATGGGATCTGTAACGGGCAATTGAGTACACTCACTTTACGCTTTTTAACCGATGCAAAAGCAACGCCACTGATCACCATAGCAACGGCCATTGTCACTAATAAAGAAGGGTCCCAGTTGCCAGTAATATCTAAAAATGCAAGGATTTTTGCTGGATTCCCCATCCCCGCTATCACCAATCCTAAACCAAACAAAATTCCCGAAATGAGAGCAATAATAATTGGCATACTGCTACCCTCTTAACTCAAAATGGTTAACAAGTGCGACGGTTACAAAAGCTATAATCATAAAAATCAACACAGCAACAATCGAGCGACGAGAGAACCTTGCCATCCCGCAAATACCATGACCACTGGTACAGCCGCTACCTAAACGGCTGCCAAACCCCACAAATAAGCCCGCTACAATTAAGATGGGGATACTTGCGTCGATATTAACTTCCGGAGTATAAGCAAACCAAATGAACAATACCGGAGCAATCATCAAACCTATAACAAAAGCAACTTTCCAAGCTGTATCACCTTTTATCGGGTTTAATAAGCTACCTAAAATACCGCTGATACCCGCAATACGCCCATTAAAAATCAATAAAATTACCACAGCTAAACCAATTAATATCCCACCTATCGCAGCAGATATTGGCGTAAAATTAGCCCAGTCAATCGTCATGTTAGTGCTCCTTTATTGGGCAATACAACTGATATAATGTATTAAGCAACGTAAATAACTTTTCATCTGCAATCGCATAATAGATGCGTTTGCCATCACGCCGCGTGGTGACTAACCCTTCGTTGCGCAGTACAGTCAGTTGTTGTGATAACGTGGGTTGTTTAATGCCTAAACGCTCTTCCAACTCGCTAACGCAAGCTTCACCTTGAGTTAATTGGCAAAGTAAAATTAAGCGATCTGAGTTGCCCAATGTTTTCAATAATGAAGCGGTCTGGTTTGCAGCTTGCTTCATCGCTAAAATTTGTTCTTCAGACGTGTTATTATTCATGCAGTAACTTTTTCTTTATATTATATGTAATGATAATATATGTTTTGATATAATGACTGTCAATTATCTCTTGTTTGACTCACTGACCCTCACGTATCTTTAAGCAATGAAAACGACTAGAGTCCCAATTTTTTTACAACAACGCGTTATGCGTACATTGCGAGAAAAACTCGTACTTGCAGAACAAAAGCTGGAGCAAACATTTCCAGAGCCCATTATTAACTATAAACAACGTGGTACAACCGCAGGTAGTGCCTACTTAAAAGAATGGGAAATTCGTATCAACCCCACATTATTAATTGAAAATAAAGAAATCTTCATTGACGAGGTCGTCCCCCATGAATTGGCTCATTTACTTGTTTTTAAAGTATTTGGTCGCCAAGGCATTGCTCCCCACGGCAAAGAATGGAAATGGATGATGCAGCATGTTCTTGAAGTAACAGCGAAACGGACTCATAACTTTGCGGTGGCTACCGTAAAAAGCAAAACATTCCATTATTATTGTGCATGTGAAGCACCCCACGAGCTGACTATACGTCGCCATAACAAGGTTGTTCGAGGTGAAACCCAATATTTGTGTCGCCGATGTAAAGGGATATTAAAACTAAGAGAAGAAACAGTCGTAGCGGCAGAAAATTGATTTTTCTGCCGCATCAGGTTTGAGCTAAACGCTTAAGCAAACTCCGTCATCACTAATTTTGCGATTTCAAAGTAAATAATCAGCCCAGTACCATCAATAAAGGTTGCAATGAAAGGTGCAGAAACAACTGCTGGGTCGACTTTCATTTTCTTTAACACCATAGGAATGATAGAAGAAACTATTGCACTCCATACGGTGATCGCAACAATGGTTAAACTCACCACAATGGTCACTTCATGACCTACACCTAAAATCCAAGCTCTAATTAAAGCAGCGCCACCGATAGTGATTGCAACTAAAAATGAAGTGGACACTTCTTTTTTCAATACTGTACCAAGGTTACGTAAGCTCACTTCACCAAGCGCCATCGCGCGAACTAGCGTCGAGGTAATCTGTGTGCCACTGTTCCCCCCTGTACCAATAAGTAAAGGTATAAAGAATGCCAGTGAAATGGCGGCTTCTAGTTGCTCTTCAAATGCCTTTAAAACAGTGCCGGTATAGGCCTCAGCGACAAATAGCATCAATAACCAAACAACACGTTTACGCCATAATGTCACAGGGCTTGTTGTTAAATAAGGTTCATCAAGCGGTGTGGTTGCGCCTTGTAATTGCGCATCAAGTGTATTCTCATCTTCAATTAATTCAGCGATATCTTGCGGACGCAACACACCCATTAATTTACCAAATTGCACCACGGGGATCATATCTAGACCACTATGATTAATCAGGTCATAAACGTCATGACGTGATTGTTCAGGCGCAACAGAAAAGTAATTGTGTCGCATAATATCTGACACTAATAAATTCTCTGGTGAGGCTAGTAAAGATTTAACTGAAATAATTCCATTTAAATAGTTGTCGTTATCAACAACAAACAAATAAGTGGGGATTTGTTCACCATCAAGATGTTCAATAAGATTTTGTTTTACACAATCTATTGAATCTGTGATAGAAACTGGCAGATATGATTGACTCATATACGCACTGACAGTTGCGTCATCAACTTTTGGTTGTTGTGTATTATTGTCTTTGCGGCGTGAGCCTTTCATCGCGGATTGAGCAATAGCAACTGCTCCCGCTTTGTTTTGGGTAGTGAAAGTCATTTTTATTAGTCCCTATTACTGTTGGTTACTCAAACAGTACTCACATAGGGGCGAAACCAGATGAGAGAATGCAAAAGCTATCTCTTCGTCTCGGTTTTAGCACTATACAACGTATCCTGTTTTTATCAGGAAGTTACATGGGGATATACCTTCGGTCGATATATCCTGTCCTAATCTTGGGCGTCTCTCGACGTCGTCAGATCAGCAACCTATGTTTGTATAGGAGCCTCGCCTAACGAGATACTGCACTTTGGATGCGGCGCGAATTATACCCTCTGCTGAATTAATTACCACCCTATATGTACGGTTTTTTACGCATCGAAAACTTATTGTTTAGGTTCCGTTTAAGTTTATATTTAATATAACTTCACTAGGTAACAAAGTGTAACAAATAATAAATTTCATTATTTTGTTATAAAAACATTATAGTAATAAAAAAATACCAACAATATTAATCTAAAAAACAAAAATTACATTTTAAATATTATTTAACAAAACTAACCAATTAAAAAATGAAAAAAACCGCTTAACCCCAGCTCTCAAAATAAATAAAACGCCACTATAAAAAGACAAAATCAAATATAAACGTTGACACCCTCCAAGGGTATATGTAACAGTATCTCACCCTATATAGTAGTATTTTATATTAAACATAGGTAAATACACCAATCTATAAATAAGAAAAAACACCTACATCGATATTAAATACTAAGCTATTATAGAAAAGTATTTTTTTAATTTTTAATTAAAGTTTTTTTATAACAATTTAGAATTAAATATTACAATAATTACCATACAATAACTCATATTTTATTTAACAGTGAAAATTTTATTATGGATAAAGTAATTGTTGGAATGTTAACCAGTTTAACATTTCGCGTAAATGATGAAATAAAAATCGCTGCAATTTCAGCATTAGGGGATTTTAAAGCAACCATTGAATACAGTGATGCAATCATCCGTATCATTGATTTATGCCAAGATCCAAATAAAGAAGTTGCAGTCTCAGCAATTAATACCCTAAGTAAGCTGTCAGTTTATTTTATGACTGACGTTAAAACAGAAAACTAACCTACATATATTCAGTATAATGAAAATATTTATTCACAAACACTTCGCAGAGCTGTCTCATTATTTTAGTAGTGAGACAGCCTATTTATTTTAAGTAATTATGCTATTTCAGTGTCACTGTGTAATTGGCAACTACAAGCTAAAACATACCCCTCAGCTATTTCTGCCTCAGTTAATGTCATGGTACTGGTTGTTGTATAATTGCCTGATAATATTTTTGTTTTGCAACTTCCACAGACCCCAGCTCGACAAGCCGCAATGACAGGTTGTTTATTCTGTTCTAATGCCGCTAGTAACGTTGTGCCAACAGGTACATTAAAGTTGAGCAAACGTTGACGAATTTTTAATGTAAGTATGTTTTCACTTTCTACCGCTTCTGGCTCTGTCGAGAAACGTTCCATAAAAAAATGCGCTGCGGGTACGCCTAAATTTGCTACATATTGCTGTACATTTTTCATGTAGGGTACGGGGCCGCAGGTCATTACAACACGAGAACGAATATCTGGCACAAGCGCTTTCAGTTTTTCTTCGGTCAGACGCCCTTGCGCTATATCACCATAATCAGGAGTTTCTGCCATCACACATAATTGTAATCTATCTGGATACAAGCTCGCTAAGTGCTGCCATTCCTGCGCAAAAATAACTTGTTTGTCATCACGAACATTGAATAAGACTTTAACGTTAGCTTGGGGACGATTGACCATTAGCCAACGCGTCATTGACATGATTGGCGTTACGCCACAACCAGCCGCTAACATTAAATATTGTTGGCATGTGACATTTGCGCAAGTAAATTCGCCTTGAGCTTCTGATAACCAAAGGTAATCCCCTTCTTTAACTGTACGAGTTAACCAGTTTGACCCTATTCCGTTTTCTAAGCGTCTCACCGTTATTGAGATAAAACGGCTTTGCCCTGGTGATGAGGACAGAGTGTAAGCACGCATGACTTCATCACTATTTTTGATACTAACCAGAGCATATTGACCGGGCGAATACATATAGAAATCGTGATTAATGAGATTGATTGTCCAGACATCCGAGGTTTCTTGGATAATCGAATGAATTTGCATCCTATTGGGACATAAACTCGTTGGCATTGTCATTGCATCACTCCCTTAAAGGGGAATACCCCCTTTTATATCAATATGTTAATCAGGTAAAATCGCTTAACTATTTATGCGGGTAAAATTTCAGCTAAATCTTGTTCAACTGTAGTAATACTGCGCATACCAAACTTTTCATTCAGTACATTCAATAGGTTTTCAGTTAGGAAGCCAGGGGCTGTTGGGCCGGTATAAATATTTTTCACGCCAAGTGCCAACAAGGTCAGTAGGATCACAATCGCTTTTTGCTCAAACCAAGACAAAATCAAGCTCAGTGGTAAATCATTAATACCACAGCCTAATTTTTCAGAGAGATTCACAGCAAGCATAATTGCAGAATAAGCATCGTTACATTGTCCAACATCCAACAAGCGCGGTAAGCCTTCAAGCGTGCCGAAATCCAGTTTGTTAAAACGGTATTTACCGCAAGCTAGCGTTAAAATTAGGCAATCTTCAGGTACACTACGTGCAAAATCAGTATAGTAGCTTCTTTCACCTCGGCTACCATCACACCCACCAACAAGGAAAACATGGCGTAGCTTTTTCTGTGCCACTAAATCAATCACCGCATCAGCTGCACCAAGTAAAGTTTGGCGACCAAATCCCACCGTAATTTTGTGTTCTATTTCTGTGTATGGGAAACCTGCAAGTGACTGTGCTTGAGCAATCATCGCTGAAAAATCATCACCGACTAAATGTTTTGCACCTGGCCAGCCCACAATACTACGAGTCCAAATTCGGTCTTTATATTGCCCTACATCTGGGTCAATAATACAGTTGGAAGTCATTAATACAGGGCCTGGGAATTTGGCAAATTCCACTTGTTGATTTTGCCAACCACTGCCATAGTTACCTACTAAATGCGCATATTTTTTTAGTTCTGGATAACCATGAGCAGGTAGCATCTCTCCATGAGTATAAATATTGATCCCTGTACCTTCCGTTTGCTCTAATAACATCTTCAAATCTTTTAAATCGTGCCCTGAAATCAAAATGCATTTACCCGCAACTGGGCGTACATTAACTTCAGTTGGAACAGGGTGGCCAAATTCGCCCGTTTCCCCTGCATCCAATATTTCCATGATTTTGAAATTCATCAAACCAATAGCCATGGAATTATCGAGTAATTCATTCATATCTGATGGTAATGTGCCTAACCAAGCCATAATTTTATGGTACTGCCCATAAACATCATTATCGTATTGACCTAATACGTGAGCATGTTCCATATAGGCTGCGGCTCCCTTCAAGCCATATAAGCACAACATCCGTAATCCATGAATATCTTCACCGACTTCAGCTTTATCAATGTCTAAAGAAAACTGCGCAGCTTGTGCTTGCAAAGTAGGAATATCTGCACCATTTAACTGTAAATTGATTAATGGATGGTTAAAAACGACCGCACTATTTACTGATTGGCAGTGTTTAATTAATTTATCACGTAAATAAATCGCTTCACGTGCATAACCAATAATGCGGTCTGAGTCGAAATTAACGTTCGTTAGCGTAGAAAAAAACGCACGTGGGGCAAAACTATCAATATCATGGTCAATAATGCCAAGTTCACGAGCCGCCACAGCACTGGCCGATAAACTTTGTAATACGGCGACTAATAAGTCTTGTAGATCTGATGTTTCTGCTGTTTTACCGCACATACCCTGCGCGTATGCACAGCCATTACCAGCCGGAGTTCTAATTGTTTGTTCACATTGCACACAGTACATGTTGTTCGCCTCTTAAAGTTGCATTTTAAATACAACATTAAGATTACGCTGTTTAAAGGAATAAAAAAATGGAATTATCAGCTATCTCACCGTTTATTGATCTAAATTAATATTTACTGAAAATGAGAACTATTCACAATAATTGAACTATGCTATTCGTACTGTTTAATCTCATTACGATATTTCTTTACTAAATAGGTTCCATTTCATATTTAATTTTTTCCATTGTGATGATCCTATGGCAACTCTTGTTATACTTACTTATAAGTGATTGTTCTTCTGTTATAAAAAGAGAGTCTAATAAAGATGACGCAGGTAAACTCAACAAGCCAGTCTGTGGTAAAAAAACGATTACGGATTTTTCAACGATTAAAAGAGTCCGATAAAACACCTCTAAAGATCTTATTGTTAGCTGCTCTCATTGGTGCTGCCGTTGGCCTTGTCGGCTCACTATTTGAACTAGGAACAACTTGGGTCAGCAACTATCGCGTGCAATCAGTGAATGAATGGGTCACGCCTAAATGGTTAATAATCATTGTGATGTTTTTCGTATCTGCCATTCTTGCAATGATGGGCTATTACCTTGTAAGGCGTTTTTCACCAGAGTCAGGTGGCTCAGGTATCCCTGAAATTGAGGGAGCATTGCAAGATTTGCGGCCTGTTAGATGGTGGCGAGTGATCCCAGTTAAATTTATCGGGGGCTTAGGGACATTAGGCTCAGGAATGGTATTAGGTCGTGAAGGCCCCACGGTACAATTAGGGGCTAACTTAAGCCAGATGTTTTATGACCTTTTCCGTCTAAAAGATAACGAATCGCGTCACACCTTACTAGCATCGGGTGCTGCTGCTGGCCTATCGACCGCTTTCAACGCTCCACTGGCAGGAATTTTATTCATAATTGAAGAAATGCGACCACAATTTAAATACAGTTTAATATCTATCAAAGCCGTATTTATTGGTGTTGTTACTGCAACAATTGTCTATCGCTTAATTAATGGTGAGTCTGCCATACTCAATATTGGGCAATTTTCCTCAGCCCCAATAAATACACTGTGGCTTTATTTAATTTTAGGTATGTTATTTGGTGTTATTGGTATTTGTTTTAATCGTTTTTTACTGTACCTACAAAGCTTATTTCTCGCCTTTTATCAAAATAAAATATCGCGTTTCGTATTAATGGGTGGACTTATCGGTGGCTCTTGCGGGGCGATTGGTGTTTATTTGCCAGAAATTGTCGGTGGGGGATACTCTGTCATCCATCAAATGGTCGCAGGACAGTTTACTATTACTTTCTTGTTTATATTCTTTGCTCTGCGCTTTTTAACGTCCACAATTAGCTTTAGCTCGGGGGCCCCTGGTGGTATTTTCTCACCATTGTTGGCTTTGGGTACCTTATTTGGCGGTGTTTTTGGCTATGCAGCTCTTGAGTTGTTTCCTAACTACCAAATTGAAGTGGGAACTTTTGCCATTGCAGGAATGGGGGCTTTATTTGCAGCAACCGTTAGAGCACCTTTAACCGGGATCATATTAGTTTTAGAAATGACCAGTAATTACCAGCTAATCCTACCAATGATCATTACCTGTATTGGCGCGACGATGATGGCGCAATTCTTAGGTGGTAAACCCCTTTACTCTGTCTTATTAGAAAGAACATTAGCACGCAGTGGACAGCAAAAATCGATGACCTCAACAGATACCCCTTAAATTTTAAAGATAAAAAAGCGGGAAAGCATGTTTTTCCCGCTTTTTCAAAAACCTCAAGCGTTGCCATTGACAGCAACGCTTTTTAGCTTCTAAATTATTTCTTTTTCGCTATTAATGTCGCGAAATTCAGTTTAATTCGGTTTCCTTGAGCATCCGTTCGATGTAAATGTCCAGGATTTTCATTATATTTTAAGATGTTCCAATCTTGATAATAACCTTCTAACTCACCAGGTTTTAAAAAGCATTTAAACGGAACTAACTCTAACGGAGCATCAGGTGTTTCGACAGCACAAACAATGACATTAATACCACCTGATACCGTATGTTCTTGCATATTTTTCACAACATCCGCAATTTTTTCACGTTGCAAAAACATCAATACTACCGTCGAGATAATTAATTGATAGTCACCTTGAATTTGATGACTATTAATGTCATAAACCGCAGTATTAATGTTTTCAATCCCCGTCTGTTGCTTCAAAAAATCAATGGCTTGAATATGCTGAGGATTAATATCAACAGATGTCACATCATAGCCTTGTAATGCAAGGTAAAAACTATTTCTACCACGCCCTGAGCCAAGATCTAACGTTTTACACGGCGTCGAAAGATTATTTTCGCACAAATAACGCACTTCTGAATGAGGGATAGTGAGCCCATTTTCTTTATAAAATTTGATTTCAGGATGACATAAAAAAGAAAGTTGGCATTCCATATCATCACTACAATCGGCAATACGATGCCATACCTGTGGTTGGATTATTGGAGGCTGATGATGAATATCAAACGTAAAATGTTGTTCACTGTCATCTTCATTAAAAATAATGAAATCAAGCGAGCCTTTTAGGATTTTTAGTTGGGCGTAAGTGTCTTCTTTTGTGTTATGGCGTTCTTGGAACATCAATGGCAAAGTGGTTTTATTCCAAACTGGCATCGTTTTGTAGCAGACGAGTTCATTCATATCATCACCAATAAGTTGCATTTTAAATACATCTTATATTGTTCATTAACGCACTGCAAAGCATTCATTAATAAAACAACTTATTTTTGACTAAAATCAACCCCTATGAAACGTAGAGGCTGATTGATATAGAAAAAACAACATTAAAAATCAATAAGTTAATTGTTTAGCACTTAGCCCCAAAAATTCAAAAGGTTTTGTCTCAACATAGCTGTTTGTCGCATCCCCTGAATAAATATGGCTTTGCTCTTCGCCCAGGTCGAGCTTTTTCACTTTTCCTGTTTGTTCAGAAAAATCGATTTTTGCTAAATCAGTCCAAAAAATATTTGGCGTTAACGCAGACTCAAAGAAGTATAGCTGACGTTTATGATCCACCAATGTACGCCAGCGGGTTGACGATATTTCAGGCGAGTTTTCTGTTGTCAGACCATAAGGGACAGACACATTACGGATTACACCAAAGACGCTTGCTACCGCTTTATTTGCTGTCGTTTTTTGTGGAATGGCATTAATATAAAACTGCGCTCGAGCAAACCGATCCGCTGAACGGTTGGTTCCCGGTAACATAACCGTTCCACCAATACCTTGCCAATATTCCTGCATCGCCAATTGTTTTTCGTAAGTAGGGGAATTAGTCATTACCTGATATTTACGGCTATGGTGAATGACTTGTTTGCCATCAATATACTCAATAATCGCACTATCACCACTGGCATCTGATAACGATAAATGTAGCGTCGCTAAACGATCTTGACCGGGTACATTATCTGTCGCCACTATCAGTGGATTTTTTTCTAAATCAGCTACCGCTTCTTCAACTGTAGCGTAATTATCCAACATATATTGTGCCCACAAAGAAATGGACAATGCAGGGTGTTTATCAGTGGATTTCGGGTATGTAGATTCAGCAAGCCATAATAAATTAGCCACTAAACCTTTTTCATTTACACCATCAGTGGTTGAAATATCATATCCTGATGCAATCACACTGCCGTATTTCGATTTCCATTTCAATGAATTTGGCCCAGCAATTCCATCACGCTCCATGCCACGAGGAAAAATCCATAGATTGGTACCAATATCATACTTCCAATCCATCGTTCTTCCTGTCATCGTTTGCTCGTTTTCGCCTAAATAAACGACTCGAGTACAAGCCTGACTTACCATAATTGGCATTGATACAGCGGCAATTGTTGCCAGTGCGACGATACTTTTTTTAATAAACCGCACGCTACCTCCAAAATGATTAAAACCGATAGACTAAAGTAGCATACATCTTATATATGCATGCTAGTTAAGTTTGTACTAATTAATAAAGTATAGAAAATTAAAAGAGATGTGAACAAAATAAATGTAATAAATGATAAATTAAATGGCACTGTTTAATATAAGTGCCATTTAACATTCTAAAAGTAACTAATTATTGGTAGAAGAAAATAATGAACGCAGTAATGCCGCTTTTTGCGCATTATCTGGAAGAGACAGAATCTCATCGTAAAAATTAATTGAAACACGACAAGCTAATGCAGGAGTCTTTTTCCATGCATTTAAATCGCTTAGGATAGCCGCATCTTCACCATATTTTATAGAAAGTTCACCTGCTAATTTAGTTAGCATTTCGGTGTATTCCGTTGGTGACATTAGTGTCTGCTTAATACCCGACTCACTGGAAATCAGTAACTCATTGGTAACCTGAATTTGCTTTTGCAGGATCGCTTGGTTTTTTTTAGGTAGAATAAATTCTGCTGTTTCTCTTAATTGAGGGAAAATAGAATAAAAACACGTTTTTCCTGTTGGATCTTCCTCTAATAAAACCTTTAGGTAATCATTGGCCTTACTCGTGAAGTTGATCACAGAATCATCTGACGCATATTCTATCCTCTCTAAAACCAATTTCATAACACTACCAACAATCTGATCAAACAGTTGACGGCGAAGATCTTCATTATTGGGATCATACTGTGTGATAATATGTTCAAGGTTTTGGTAGGTTTCAGGACTTATTTTTTTCACCGTCGCAATAATCGGCAATTCTTTTTCTACTTGAGCAAGCGCTTTTGAATGAACCGTACTGTTATTTTCTGTTGATAATACGTTGTTATCTTTACTTAACCAGTAAAAACCTAATGCGAATGCAATAAATATAATGCTAACGATTAATGCGGTTTTGCGTGAACTATTTGTATTCAAAATTGCCCTGCCTCTTCTCGATAAAACGGGTCACTACGAACATTTAAAGTTATTTGAACACTTAACTTATTGTGCATAATACCGTAAGTTGTTAACACAATAATGGCAGTCCTATTCAATAAAATAACGTCATGAGTTGACCTAAACAAAACTAATGTACATTTTAGCTTGTATTAAAGTCGTCTAGCTATAGGAATAAGAGAAAATACAAGATACCAGCTGGGAAATTACCACAAAAAAACAAATTTCGTCATTCTTAAACAAAAAAGCCCTCGGCTCTAACCAAGGGCTTTAATACAATAAAAATCTTATTTAGTCTGAACGCCTTCAACTGAAATCAGTAATTGTGCTTCTTGAGATTTAGGACCTAAATCAGACTTGATGTTGAACTCCTTCAGTTTGATATTCCCTTGTGCTTCGAAACCAGCACGGTAACCACCCCAAGGATCTTTACCTTCACCCATTAATTTCGCATCTAACGTGATTGGTTTTGTTACACCATTTAAAGTAAAGTCACCCGTGATTTTATAATTTTCACCGTCTTTCTTCACTTCTGTTGAAACAAATTTTGCTTCAGGGAACTTAGACGCGTTCAAAAAGTCTGCACTACGTAAATGTTTATCACGCTCTGCATGATTAGTATCGATACTGCCAGTTTTAATGGTTACTTCGACTTTATCTTTTGATGGGTCTTTAGCATCATAAGTAAAATTACCATCAAAATCTTTGAAACTACCATACACCCAGCTATAACCTAAATGCTGAATACGGAATTCAATAAATGCATGTTGGCCTTGCTTATCAAATTGGTAAGTTTCTGCTAATGCTGAACCCGCAGTTAAAAATAATGCGCCAGTAGCCAGACCAAGAACCGTTTTCTTCAACATAATTATCTCCACGTTACTTATCGGGATTAAAGCCCAATATTCTTTTTAATGTAATATCACGATCAAAGAAGTGATGTTTAAAAGCTGCAAAAGCATGTAAAACTGACAATAAAACTACTGCCCAAGCTAAATATAGGTGAACTTCACCGGCTGTATCCGCTTGTGTTGCAGCACCTGTAAATATTGCAGGTACATCAAACCAGCCAAAGACACTAATTGGCTGTCCATCAGCGGTTGAAATTAAATAACCACTAATCAAAATACTGAATAAAATAATGTAAATTAGAACTTGAACAGTAATAGAACTCACTTTTGTTAATTTACTGTAGCTAGCAAGCGGCTTCGGTGGCGGAGAAATAAATCGCCAAATCACACGAAATGCCATAACAATAAAGAGTAAAATTCCTATACTCTTATGGATCTCTGGAGCTTGGTGATACCAACTATCATAATAGCCTAATGTCACCATCCATAGGCCTAAAGCAAACATTCCATATACGACAATTGCAACTAACCAATGCACGAGCAACGAGACGTGCCCATAACGTGTTGCATTATTTTTCCATTGCATAATAAAACCATTTAGAAGTGAATATGATGTCCAAGTAAGTAAGCCATAATAATCATAAGGTGAAACTAATTTTATTCCTATCCCAAAGTTAAACAAATATTTTGTTGGAGATATTCAAATACGATCACCATGCAAAAAAATAGTTTGATATTCTATTTTGTCTATATTAAAAAATAAAAGTTGAACAAAGATTTATCCAGTTTTGTAAATAGTCGTAATTTAATAATTCTTTCTTCATTTTTTTAATTCTATCTTATACCGAATAGATATAACGATTTTAGTATACAAATAAAATTTGTAGGCTCAATTTTTCATTTTATTTTGATATTCTCTGTTTTCTATTTTTAATCCCACTAGCCGTTTACCTCTATACATAAACTTTGGTTAGTCAGCCTAATAATCGGTTGACCAAATGTTAGATTTACTGACAATAAAAAAATGCTAATAACCCGGTAAACAAAAGCCACATTTCAACTACTAAAAATGCGGTTGGGAACTTAATCACAAGCAATTTATGTCGTAATTAAGTTCTCTGATTTGATTAGGAAAAAATCACCTGTACGAGCATCAAAATTAATAATTAATCAATTTGTATTAAATTCAGTCCACTTTCGCTTAGTTTACCAACAAACTTTGCTTTACAGTTTTTCATCCCAAGGGTCTGCTGTCATGACATCACCAATAGGCGTGTGTAACTTGACTTGGTCATTCTTAAACCATTCCGCTAATGAAAACCCGCCTTTTGGTGTTTCAACATGAATATCAATCGGGCAATAAGGCGTGTTAGCTTTGATAGCAAACTCTGCAAAATCTTCTTTTTGGTGACGGGTTGGGCAACGAAGAACAACATCAAGATCGCAGTCTGATAGCATACTTTGAATATCTGTCGCTAAAGTGTATGCACAGCTGCCTGTAACGCCCCAACTCCAAGGCCATTTGGTCTGTGAGATTATCCATAAAACTTGCACTGGAGGTAATGCGATAAACATAGAACGTTGTAATTCAACTGAATTAGCAACCAGTGACTCAACATTCATGATGTGAGTTACCGCCGATTTTTCAATCTGAGTGGTCACACGTTGATGTGGTTTTATGCCTCGAATAGCAACCGTGAGTTTATTATTATCGGCTTTATTTCGATAAACGGTCAAAGGGAGCGTATTGTTCCACTGTGAGGTGACCCATTCAGGAAGTGTATTTAGGGCAACATCTTCATTACTACCAACCCAAACAAAATCATGCGGATTAATTATTTGCATTTTTTTACCTTTATGATTGCTACGACTGCTCTGTCGTTATTATGCCTTTTTTACCGCATAAAAACATAACTTAGCCAATATCAATCGCTATTATGCCATTTAATCGTAATTTAACTAAATCTCTGCGATAACCTTGAAATATCATCTCAGTTATTATTTAATTACCTTTATAATTAATAAGTTACATATCACATTGAGAGTATCGTATTATGAAAACATACCCAGCAGTTCATGATGGCATTATTTTTACCAGTTGTATGTTTTTCAGCGCCGTCATTGCATTTGCGCTCTTTGATGTCCAAGCTGCAATGTGGGGCGCATTCTCTACGCTATACTCTTTCAATTTATTCAATGCAGCAAAAGAATATAAAAATTACGCTTATACGGCTTTTTGGCTATTTATGATTTTAGTCGCGATCTTTATTGGTGACGCATTGCGATTAGGTACCGCATTTTATATTTACCTTGCGATATTTTCTTTCATTTATTATCAGCTATATGGTACTGACCCCGCGATGGATTTAACCATGAAATTTATGATTATCATGTCAACCATTGGGACTATTTTACCAGATATTTCAAAAAGCTTAGCATTTGGTTTTATTATTGGTAGCACTGTAACTTTAATCACTTATTATGTCTTAAGCCATAAAATGACTCGCCATAGCATTATTACCAGTGCTCTGGTCGAACAGAACTTATTTACGTTACGCAAAAATATTATTCCTCGCTCGATGACTTATGCCATCGGACTCTTATTAGCCTTAGCTATCCCCCGAATGATCGACTTAGGTCATTTTTATTGGACATTACTCACCTTTGTGTTTGTTTTGCATCCAAAATCAGAAGGGATCGTCAAAATTACCCTGCAAAGAGTCTTAGGAAGCCTAATTTCAGTTATTTTGTTGTATTTTTTATTTAACACCCCGCTGATGCCATATATCGGTTTATTTGCGATGGTCGTTTTTGCTTTCTTAATGCCCATGAGCTTTCACCACGGCTATACTTTTATGACGTTTGTCGTGACCAGCTTAATTTTATCCATTCTGGAGCAGGTTGTTTATTGGCGGCATCCTACCTATGTATTATTATTTGATAGAGTACTAGAAACTGCGCTCGGGGGAGCTATCGCAATAGTAACCAGTGTTATTTTAAAGCTATTTAGAGAAGCCAAATAACCACACAAAATAGATACCCTGAAGAATTTAGATCGAAACAGTCGGCATGTGTATGATTCGCTATATGCATTACACCAGCCCACAAATGGCTCCCGTTCTCAATATGCTGTTCACTTTTGCAAGTCGTATTAAATTCAAGTGGTATTTCACGAAAACAAAATTAATACGATTACGAAATGAATAACACTGTTCTATACTTTTAAAGAAATAATAAACACTCAAATCAGCAATATCATTATTGATGAGTATCGAACTCAGGTATAAGGAAGCTGAAAATGAAAATATCGATCATCGGTGCTACAGGGTTTGTGGGTAGAGCATT
Organism: Providencia sp. Me31A; assembly: GCF_050487165.1. NCBI lineage: Bacteria > Pseudomonadati > Pseudomonadota > Gammaproteobacteria > Enterobacterales > Morganellaceae > Providencia > Providencia sp. Me31A. Next base: position 135,927 of record NZ_JBKQGZ010000006.1, on the reverse strand, counting down.
AGTGGCAGAAGCTTTACTTCGTCACCACCAAGTCACCGCTATTTCTCGCCATAGTAATCAATTACCCCAGCATGCCTATTTGATTACCGCATCGGGTGACATTACCGATGTCACTTGGTTAACATCGCGTCTTAAGGGGCAGGATGTGGTCATCAGCGCTTTCAATGCAGGTTGGCAAAACCCGAATTTATACCAAGATACCGTGGCTGGTAATCAAGCTATTTTACAAGCCGTACAAAAATCGATGGTAAAACGGTTCATCGTGGTAGGAGGAGCAGGTAGCCTTAAAATCTCACCGGACATTGACCTCATTGATTCTCCAGACTTCCCTGCGGAAATTAAACCGGGAGCCCAAGCGATGAGGGAGTTTAAAAACCAATTACAAACGATTGATTCCATAGATTGGACTTATGTTTCTCCTGCGGCAATGCTTGAGGCTGGAGAAAGAACAGAAACATTCCGTTTGGGAGGGGAGCAACTCCTGATGAATGGCGCTGTTCCTGCAAAAATTTCAGTTGAAGACCTTGCCGTCGCTATTCTTGATGAAGTGAATAATTCACAATTTATTCGACAACAGTTCACTGCGGCATATTAATTTTGACAAAAAAGCCGGTAAATTATTTACCGGCAAAAATAGATAACAGATTTGGTGTTTAACTTATTTCATTCACGTATAGCTTGCTTTATTGACTGTCTAACTTACTTTTCACGATGTTTTGCGGCATAAGTTTCGCTATTTACCCAGTTATGGTCTTTTTCCCACGTAAATAGCCACTTACGTGTTGGCCCTGCCATCACATTGAGATAATAGTTGTCATAGCCGGCCATCGTTGCCATTGGATGATACCCTTTTGGTACCATGACGACATCTTTGTTGTACACCGCCATACACTCATCTAATTCACGATCGTCAGTGTAAACGCGCTGCATACAAAAGCCTTGAGGTGGATTCAAACGGTGGTAATAGGTTTCTTCCAAATACGTTTCATTTGGCTCATTATCAGTATCATGTTTGTGGCTTGGATAAGAGCTGGTGCAGCCTTCGTCCGTATACACTTCCACAACCAATAAGCTATCTGCGGCTTTATCATCAGGTAAGATATTATGCACATAGCGTTTGTTGTTGCCATGACCACGCTGCTCAGCACCGATATCATCCGGCCCGATTAAACGCGTTGGATAAGTGCCTTTTCCTTTTGCACAACAAACAGCCAGTTCAAGGTTAGTATTCGCAGTGACTTCAGCAAACTCTTGCGCTGTAACATAAACTGCATAAGGTTTTTTACGTTCGAACGGGTCCATACGATCACCGATATTTTCAAACGTTTGTTCTGGTGTTTTGATCGTCGCTTTACCTGCTACTAAAACTAAGCACATTTCATTTTCAGAAGCAGGTAAGGAAATAGACTCACCTTGTTTTAATTCATAAACATCAAAGTGAACATAACCCCAGTTAGCGATTTGTGGAGTAATGTGCTGAGTACGCTTATGTGCATCTGGAGCATGGTATTTCGACAATAATTTTGACATAACTTTCCTCTGACACTTTTTTTAGGTTCTAGACAATTAAATCGTTTAAGTCACTAACCGTTTTATTGTCTAAATCGTTCAGTTTGTAGCTAGGCGGCGAGTGTTCCAATCCCTAGAGCATACATAACCATATGATTTGGCTAGTAAACGAAGCCAACAACGCTACAAACTGAAACATAATACATAAGTTCAGTATGTGACTAGACGGCGAGTGCACCAATCCCTAGTCACATACATAAGTATGTGACTAGGGTGGGTAAACGAAGCCAACAACGTCACAGACTGAAATATGACGACGATTTAGATTAACCCGGCATCCTTAGCTAACTTATGCAAATTACTATAACCCAATGTGGCATAAGTCAACGGATGTGCAATCGCAGGGTCTTGCTCTGCTTCAACCACGAGCCAGCCATTTTCATACTGGCAATTTTTCAATACTTTAAAAACTTCAGGGTAATTCACACAACCATCACCTGGTACAGTAAAAACTCCTGCTAATACTGCGTCTAAGAAGCTCGTTTTACGGTTTTTAACATCCTTCAGTACATCGGCACGAACATCTTTGCAATGTACGTGATTGATGCGTTTAGCCCAACGTTTTGCCACTTCAACGGGGTCTGCCCCTGCAAACGTTAAATGACCAGTATCTAGCAATAAGCCAACTTCATCCCCTGTGTGCTTCATTAAGTTATCAACATCTTCTGCTGACTCAATAACGGTTCCCATATGATGGTGATAGGCGATTTTAACCCCTTGAGATAAGGTATATTTTGCAAACTCGGTTAATTTCTTACCGTATTCTTCCCATTGATCCGCTGGGAACAACGGTCGCATGTGAACAGGTTTATTTTGATCGCCGTGGATGCAATGGGTCACTTCTGCAAACACCATCACTTTAGCGCCTAAATCACGCAGTAATGCTAAGTGCCCTTGTACTGCTGCAATTTCCTCTTCCACGCTGCGAGTTAATAACTCCCCCGAATACCAGCCTGAAACGAGTTGTAAATCATGCTGCTTTAAAATTGGCCCTAAGATTTCCGCTTTACGTGGAAATTTATTGCCTAACTCAAAACCAGCGAAACCTGCCTTGCGGCCTTCTGTTAAACATGTTTCTAGAGACGTTTCTGCCCCTAAAGTGGGTAAATCATCATTGGTCCACGTCAAAGGGTTGATGCCAAGTTGGATTGCCATGATGAAGCTCCTATATAGGTAAGAGTAAATATTATTTACGCTGACGCCATAAAGCGATCAGGTTTAAGTAATTGGTTTTAATTTTTTGAACCAACTCGTCATCGTTGATTTCCCCCTTCATCCACTCAAGTGAAGGCTTACCAAATAAGGTTCGGCCGACAGCAAACCCTTTGACGATTGATTTTCCTGCTGCTGCATTGAAACCCGCTTGCAGCTCTGCTTGAGGTGCATCAAGCCCTAATAGCACCACACCACGGCAGTATGGGTCACGCTCTTGGATGAGTGCGTCTACTTCATCCCAATTTTCAGCTTGTAGAGGCGGTAGTTTCCACCAATCTGGTTTGATGCCTAAGTTATAAAAGCGTTTAATCGCACGTAAATACAGCTCATCATTGCGTTCCATATCGGCGGGCAATATCACTTCGAGTAATAATTCATGTCCTGATTGGCAACATGCGCCATACACTTCTTGAACGGTTTTTTCTTGCTCTAAACGTAGCGGGTGGTTATCTTCTGGATGGAAGAATACCAGACATTTTACAATGTGCTCTTTTGGCCAACTAATCAGTTGGGAACCAATGTTGCCATGCTCTAAACACAATGGTCTGGATGCAGGTAGCTCAATTGGACGACCTATCCACCAGCCTCTTCCCGTCACATCATTCAATACATCTTGACCAAAGGTACTGTCACACAGCAACCCTGCTTTACCTTGCAGATTGGCCTCTTGAGCCACTTCATTGCTGGCACGGAAAATTAATTTTTTCAGATAAGGAATACACGATATATCTGCGCCTGTATGACGTGCCATATCGACAAATTGAATTCGATGGTCAAATGCCATGACACAAAGTTCATTCCATTGCGTGCTACGTGAAGTCACACGATGCAAATGGTTGAGTACAGGATCGAGGTCTGGGCGTGGAACTGCCGCTGCGCGCTCAAGATAATTATCCAACTCAACTTTTGTTGGCATTGCGGGTGCACAACCGTGGCGAGAAACCACTAAAGCACCACACGCATTGGCATAAGCACACGCTTTTTCCCAGCCCTCGCCATTCAAATAACCGCGTAATAAGCCAGACATGAAAGCATCGCCAGCGCCTAATACGTTGAGAACATCAACTCTTACTCCATGAACCGTAATCCCTTCGTCCAGTGTTTCTGGAATCGCTCCACTAAATACAGAGCACCCCAGAGAGCCGCGCTTACATACTAATTCTGCATCTGTTAATTGTCGGATATTTTTCAGGGCTTGAATGGTATCAGTCGTGCCGCCAGCAATATGAAACTCTTCTTCAGTTCCTACAATCAGATCAAACTGCGATAACACTTCTTGCAGCTGAGTTGTCACGCTGTCAGAGGCAATAAAACGAGTTTCACCATCACCGAGGGAGGTTAGCCCCCATAAAACTGGACGATAATCGATATCAATGGCTGTTTTAACATTATTACGCTTAGCATATTCCAACGCTTTTAATACGGCCGCGCGGGTTTTCGGGTTAGATAAATGCGTTCCTGTAATAGCGAGGCAACGTGCTGATGCAATATATTCCTCAGTAAAATCATCTGGCGTAATCGCCATATCTGCACAGTTATCGCGATAGAAAATTAATGGGAACGTGTCTTGGTCCTTGATCCCTAAGATAACTAGTGCAGTTAATCTGTCTTTATCTGTAATAAGGTGACTGGTATCGCATCCCACACGCTGTAGCTCCTCACGTAAGAAGCGCCCCATGTGTTCATCGCCAACACGGGCAAGCATTGATGATTTCAATCCTTGTATAGCTGTACCAAATGCAACATTACCCGAGGAACCGCCTAGGTATTTTGCAAACGTACTCATATCTTCTAGGCGAGAACCTATCTGCTGCCCATACAGGTCAACGGCAATACGGCCCATACAGATAACATCTAACTTCTTCTGCTTATCCATTAATTACCCCTTAACTGCAACAGAATTAATTGATTTCTTTGACTTTAACCCACCGCTGCTCTTCATATGAGCGCGCGATAGCATCTAAAATACGCGAGACTTTCCAGCCCTCTTCAAAGTCGGGCCACATTGGTTTACCTGTTGCAACACCATCAATTAAGTCGCGTACCTCAACGGTTTTCTGGTCATTAAAGCCAATACCGTGGCCCGCACCATTACAAAACGGTGCGTAATCTGGATGTTGAGGTCCTACTAAAATTGTTTTGAAGCCTTGACGATTAGCGGGCTCATCATGGCGATACAGTTTTAACTCAGCCATTCGTTCTTGCGTGAAAGACAGTGTTCCTTTGGTGCCGGTCACGACGTAAGTCAGCCCCATTTTACGTCCAGCGGCAATACGAGATGTTTCGATAACACCCATCGCACCGCCAGCAAAACGAACCATCGCATGAGCCTGGTCTTCATTTTCCACAGGCACCATCACAGAAGACCCTTCTTTCTCTGGACGTTGTTTAATGACAATTTCCATGTCACCACAGACGGTTTCAATATCACCAACTAAAAATTGTGCCATATTGATAATGTGAGCCGATAAATCCCCCAATGCACCTAAGCCCGCTTTTTCTTTAAAGCAGTGCCAATGAATCGGTGCATTGGGGTCTGCCATATAATCTTCATTGTGAGTACCATAGAAATGGATAACCTCACCAATTTCACCATTTGCAATAATTTCTTTTGCCAATTGCGATGTTGGGTTTTTCATATAATTAAAACCCACTAAAGTTAAAACACCGGCTTTTTTAGCTGCTTCGACCATTTCTTTGGCATCATCAGAATCGAGCGCTAATGGTTTTTCGCAATAAACATGTTTTCCATGTTTAATGGCTTCCATTGCCATTTCTTTATGTAGAAAGTTAGGAGAACAAATGTCAACCACATCAATATTTGGGTCAGCAACTAATTTGCGCCAATCATCAGTTGAGCGATTGAACCCCATTTCTTGGGCGCGCGCCTTCGCTAACTCAGGTGTAATTTCAGCGATCATTTCACGCACCAGCTTCCCTTGTAGTGGAAAAACAGTGGGTGCTTGTGCATAAGCAATGGCATGAGCTCGCCCAATATAGCCAGTACCAATCATACCGATACGGATTTCTTTCATTTGTTCTACCTCTCGCTCATTCTATGGTGCAATGGCTAACCACTGCTTTCCCTGTTATTCAAAAGCTGATGACAATGTTATACGGAATATTCATTTCATTTTCAATTAAATTGAGAATATTAGTTTCATTCTGTGATCTGGCGTTAATTTTTTGTGTAATCATCTAATATATAAAGGATTAACTAAACAAAAAGGAAAGCACAAAAAGATAATTCACACATAAAAATGAAATGAAAGAGTTAGAAATGGAATAAAAAAACAAAAAATGAAATGTAGATGAAATATAAATGATGTTCTGATGAAAACCGCCATAAAGCATTTTGCATTGATGGCGGTATTGTTATCTTGCTAAATATTAACGATGCAGAATACTTAAAAACTCGTCCTTGCTAGATGTCAAAGACAATGCATTGGCAATAAACTCATCACTAAAAATCAAAGCAATTTCTCTCAGTACATCAATATGTTCTCTTGATTTTGCAATTACACCAATAGCAATGAACATCACATTAGTTCTGTCCCAAATAACGCCATCCGGGAATTGAAAAATTTCAACGCCAGAGTGTAAGATAATATCGTTAGCTGACTTAGGTAAATGAGGTAATGTGATCCCATTACCTAGAAATGTCGAAATCTGCTGTTCCCGTTCATTCAAAAAATGCACGCAGTCCCTATCAACATAACCTTTATTCTTAAACTCCGCTCCTACCATCTGTAATACTTCAGCTTTATTTCTTGCCTGACAACCTAAATGCAGATTACTGGTGGTTAGTTGTTCAATCATATCCAACCCTCTATTAAGTTCATTAAGTGCATTCATGCCATGAAGGCACTGCAATAACTACATTGATGACAGTTCTTCCTCTAACTGCTCTAATGATTTATTTGATGTTTCTGGCAGTAATTTCACCACAAAAATAATAGCCAAGTAGTTTATCACGGCAAAAATCAAGAATACTGGACCTAAGCCAAGTTCGGCTTGCAAAACTGGGAACAAGTAACTGACGATAGCATTCATGATCCACATAAAGAATACAGAGATCCCCATAGACAAACCACGAATTTTAAGTGGGAATAGCTCGGCCAATACCACCCAAGTTAAAAACCCCATCGTCCCTTGCATGACACCAACAAACACCGCACCTAATAACCAAATTAGCGTCGCTTTGACATCCCCCGTTAAGAAATAGTCAGTGGCGGCGATAAGTAAATGCAAAGATGCCATTAATGCAAAACCGCCCACAATTAATGTCTTACGTTTAAAGCGATCAACTAAGAAAAGAACCCCGATGACCATACCGCCGACTGAAAAAACACCATTTAATACGTTGAAAACTAAAGATGTTTGCTCAGAAAAACCCGCCGTTTTTAGGATTTCTGTACCATAGTACATAATCACATTAACCCCGGTAGTTTGCTGTAAAGCGGCCCAGACAATCCCAATTAATACCAATTTAAAAATCCAAGGTGTATGAAAAATTAAAGCTAAGTTGCGTTTGTTCGCATCTGGGTTTTTCTTTGCTTCTGCGGCCTCGACATCTAGCAGAGTCACAATATCATCAAATTCTTGCAATGCGCGTTTTTCTGGGCGAATTTGCTTGAGGATTTTGAGTGCCTCTTCACGGCGGTTTTTACTCATTAACCAGCGCGGACTTTCGGGGGCTTTCCACATACCAATCAGTAAGCACAAAGCAGGAACCGCTTGCACTAGCAACATATAACGCCAGACATCAGGCAAGTGTCCCCAAATAGAGCCGATGATCGCATTAATAGCAAATGCGGCTAACTGACCGATAACAATGGCAACTTCATTTAGCCCTGTGAGTTTCCCCCGCATTTCTGTCGGGGCTACTTCAGAAATAAATGTAGGGGCCGTCACAGAAGCACCGCCAACCGCAAATCCAAGTAGGAATCTGGCAATCAATAAAACTTCAATATTGGGTGCAGCAGCTGATAAAAATGCACCAATTAAAAATAAGAAAGAAAGGTAAAGCAAATAAGTACGTCGACCCACAAAGTCAGCAATACGTCCACCACAAACACTTCCTAACGCAGCACCAACCAACAGAACGCTCATTACAAGTCCTTCAGTGGTTGGCGTTAGCCCCATGTTTTCTTTCAGTGATGAAAATGCTCCATTAATTACACCGGTATCATAACCAAAAAGTAATCCGCCAAAGGTGGCAACTAAGGTTATTTGGTGCAACCTTTTTCTCTGTTGTGGATTGAGATTCATTATTAATGACATATTATTACCTTATTATTTGAATCATTATGTCTACCAAAAAATGATCTTTTAGTATTTAAATAAATTTCTTAATGTTGAGTATTAAATAATAAAATTTTTTGGCACTCTGATTTGAATCGCTACTTCGCTCACTTCAAGACTGACCTATAGTTTGTTAAAATTAATCACTGAGAAATTAAAACAATAAACACATCAACTTAAATTAATAAAAAAGTAAGATTTTAAAAAAGCTTCAATTTAAATCGGGATATTGAAAGCCTGTAGAGTATTAATTAAAAATAAGGCCAGTAATTATATATACTGCTCACTCAGGAATAGAATGAATATATTAATTTTTTATGGTGAGAGATAAATCCGTTTTCACTCACCATTTTTATCAAATTTAAGATATTTTTAGCCAGATAAGTTACAGCTTAATTTCTTTACCCGTTTTTAATGACTCTAATGCTTTATCTGCTAGATACAACGCGAGTTCACCATCTGTACCCGTTGTTTCAGATTCTGCTCGCCCCGCTAAGATATCAACAAAATGTTGCCATTCTGCTTTATAGGCCTCGTGGTAACGCTGCAAGAAGAAATACTCAGGTTTTGCAGATAAACAACCTACTTCACTTAATAATGCAACGCTGTTTTCTTTAATATTTCCGGCGGTTAATAAGCCTTTTTCACCGTGTAATTCAACACGTTGATCATAACCATAACCAGAGCGACGGCTATTCACGATGGTTGCCATTGCTCCTGAAGGGAATTTCAAAATGATAAATGCAGTGTCAATATCACCGGCTTCGCCTATCGCAGGGTCTACGACATTACTGCCTTGCGCAAATACAGAGCAGGGTTCTTCGCCAATCATAAAGCGAGCCATATCAAAATCATGAATGGTCATGTCTCTGAACATTCCACCTGAGACTTTGACATATTCTGCGGGTGGTGGTGATGGGTCACGCGATGTAATAATTAAAGATTCAGCCTTCCCAATAGCGCCTTGTTGGAATAAATTTTTCAAGTGGCGAAATTGTGGGTCATAGCGGCGGTTAAAACCAATAAACAGTGGAACATTGTGCTCTTTCACGCTTTTTAAACACTGTTTCACGCGCTCAAGGTCGAGGTGAACAGGTTTTTCACAGAAAATAATTTTTTTATGTTTTGCTGCCAGTTCGATTAAATCAGCGTGCGTGTCTGTAGCAGAAGCTATTAAAACGCCGTGTACATTAGGGTCTTGCATCGCTTCTTCTGTTGTCTGCACTTTAGCTTGGTATTTTTCAGCCAAAGCAACCGCATTGGGTTGATAAGGGTCGATAACAGAATAAAGTGTGGTTTCTTTATGGCCGGCAATATTAACAGCATGAACCTGTCCGATACGTCCTGCGCCGAATAGTGCTATGTTGAACATTCAAATGCTCCTTGATTCCTTGAATCCACTATTTGGATATTACGAAATATACCAAATAAAACATTCATTTCAATTTATAATTTTTTGGAAATTATATTTTTGGGCTCTAGCTAACAAATGTTACATTAAAGTGTATTTTTAGTGTTATTCAGATCATAAAATGACAATGTAAGCCATCAGCATTTAACAATAAAGTCTGTGTTTTATTGCACATTAGTTTCGTATCTCTGTCTTTTTCAACCCACTCTCACCACGAAATAAAACATATGTTTCAATAAAATATTTTTTAAACCATAGAAACCAAAAAACCCAGCTAACGCTGGGTATAGAACGACAAATGATAGCCACTATGTAACTTTAAACGGAGGCAATCCTTACCAAATATCCAATAACTACCCTACCTGACGATATCTGGCTCATTGATAAAAGCATAAAACATCCCTCGACGGTTGAACACCGTCGAGTTATTTCGATAACCCCTAATTCAAAGAGAATACCTTGGCTAATAAAGGCGAACGTTATTCTCAACCATCTCTTTGATTTTTTCAGCCGCAGCAACAACCTTAGGCTTTTTAGACACTTGTGCAGTTCCTGTACGCCACCAAGCCTCATAACCATCAGTCATAGTTTTAGGAAGCACTTTAATATCAATCAATACACAGCCTGAATGAGATTTAGCCTCTTTCAGTGCTGCAATCAATTGTTCTTCTTCATGCACCCGATAGCTTTTACAACCATAACTTTCGGCATTTTTAGCAAAATCTACCTTAACTAAAGGCCCATCCATTAAGCCTGTTAGAGGGTTTCTGTGGCGATTTTCTGTGCCGAAACTCCCCATACCTTGACTCATTTGCAGGTTATTAATACAACCAAACCCTGCATTATCGAACAGTAAAATGGTTATCTTGATATTTTCCTGAATTGCGGTTTGTAGCTCACTGTGTAGCATCAAGTAAGAGCCATCGCCTACCATCGCATAAACGGGTTGTTTAGGAGCCGCTATTTTAGCCCCAACCGCCGCCGCAATTTCATATCCCATACAGGAATAGCCATATTCAAGATGGTAAGTATCACGTTGTTTTGGTAGCCAAATACGTTGCAAGTCCCCCGGAAGTGAACCCGCAGCACCAACAATAATCGCATCATCTTCCATATGTTCTTGCATCAAACCCAATACCCGAGTCTGCGCCAGTTCTGTCCCTAATGTTTTACTGTATTCTTCAAGCTTATCATCAAGATGGCCTGCAATTTCAGGTACAAAATCCAATGGTCGGTACTGAATGCTGAACAAACGGTCGAGTTCATTTTTCCATTGTTGCTTAGCCTGTTGGATTTCCTCTCCCCATTGAGTTTGGTAATGGGAGCCTTTCATTTTTATATCAATTGCTTGCAAAGCTTCTTTCGCATCTGCAACCACTTTCAATGCATCCAACTTACCGGCATCAAACTCTGCAACGTTGATATTTAAGAATTTGACATTTGGATGACTAAACAACGACTTAGATGCCGTGGTAAAGTCCGTAAAACGGGTACCTACACCAATGACTAAATCGGCTTCTTTCGCCAGCAAATTAGCGGCGAGTCCCCCAGTGGTACCAATTCCGCCCATATTCAGTGGATGGTTAGCCACAATGGCACTTTTGCCTGCTTGAGTTTCACCAAACGGAATATGGTAATCTTCGGCAAATTGTAAGAAGGCATCATGAGCTTCGGAATAACGCACACCGCCGCCACACACTAACAATGGTTTTTTCTTACTGCGGATCAGATTAACGGCCTCTTCGATACTCACCTTAGTTGGTGGTCTGCGCTCAATACGATGAACCCGTTTTTCAAAGAAATAATCTGGGTAATCCCATGCCTCACCTTGAACATCCTGCGGTAAACAAATGGTTACCGCCCCGGTATCCGCAGGGTCAGTGAGTACTCGCATTGCGTTAACCATCGCAGCCATCAGTTGTTCTGGGCGTGAAACTCGATCCCAATAACGCGAAACAGGACGAAAACAATCGTTAGTGCTAATTGTTCCATCACCGTACTGTTCAACCTGTTGTAATACTGGATCTGGCTGACGAGTCGCAAAGGTGTCTCCCGGCAGCAATAATAGTGGGATACGATTGGCTGTCGCCGTTGCAGCTGCGGTGATCATATTCGCAGCACCGGGACCGACAGAAGAAGTCACAGCAAAAATTTGTTTACGTTTTTTTTGTTTCGCAAAGCCCGTCGCAATATGCGCCATTCCTTGCTCATTACATCCTTGATAAACGCGTAGATGACCAGGCGCTTCTTCCAGCGCCTGACCTAAACCCACAACATTACCATGGCCAAAAATCGTAAATACTCCCTGAATAAACGGATACTGCTCACCATCGACATCAACATATTGTTGGTTGAGAAATTTAACCAACGCTTGAGCTGTCGTCATTTTCTGCTTATTCATACGGGTCTCCATTTATTCCATGGTTGGCATTGTGAAACTACTTTCATGGTGCTCTAAACGAACACTGGCAGGCCAGCGGCTTGTCACTGTTTTCATGCGAGTATAGAAACGAACACCGTCATTTCCATGTACATTTAATGGCCCAAAAATAGAACGTTTCCAGCCACCAAAACTGTGGAATGCCATCGGTACTGGAATTGGAATATTGATGCCAACCATTCCTGCTTGAACATTTTCTTGGAATTCACGAGCCGTTTCCCCATCACGGGTGAAAATAGCCGTTCCGTTACCATACTCGTGTAAATTAATCAGCTTCAAACCTGTTTCGAAGTCGGGTACACGCACCACCGCTAACACAGGGCCAAAAATTTCTTCTTTATAAATGTCCATTTCAGGCGTGACATTATCAAAGAGTGTTGGTCCGACAAAATACCCGTTTTCGAAACCTTTAACGTTAAAATCACGGCCATCAACCAGTAAAGTCGCACCTTGTTTTTCACCGCTGGTAATATAGTCACAGATTTTGGCTTTATGCTGTGCCGATATCACAGGCCCCATATCATTTTCTTTGCCTTCAGTAATACCCGGCCCCACGGACATTTTAGCAATTTGCCCTTTCAAGTTCGCTATTAATGCATCCGCGGTTTCATCACCTACAGCTAAAACCACTGACAATGCCATGCAACGCTCACCTGCTGCACCAAATGCCGCCCCCATGATAGCATTTGTTGCCTGACCCATATCCGCATCAGGCATTAAAATACAATGGTTTTTAGCTCCACCGAGCGCTTGGCAACGTTTACCATGTTCTGATGCAGTCTTGTAAATATATTCTGCAATTGGCGTTGAGCCAACAAAACTTACGGCTTGAACTTCTGGCGCAGTTAATAGTACATCTACCGATTCTTTATCTCCCTGAACAACGTTAAATACGCCATCAGGCAAACCCGCTTCTTTTAATAACTTGGCTAATGCTAAAGCTAAAGAAGGGTCTTTTTCTGAAGGTTTTAAAACAAAGGTATTCCCTGTCGCAATAGCTACTGGGAACATCCACATAGGCACCATTGCAGGGAAGTTAAATGGTGTGATACCCGCACAAACGCCTAATGGCTGCATTAATGAGTGGCTATCAACCCCCGTCGCCACATTGGCTGAATGTTCACCTTTTTGTAAATGAGGGATACCGCAGGCAAACTCAACGACTTCCAAACCCCGTGTTAATTCCCCCACCGCATCAGACAAGACTTTGCCATGTTCTTTAGAAATAAGACGCGCGAGATCATTCATATTATCTTCAAGCAATACTTTAAATTTAAATAAGATCCTCGAACGTTTTAATGGTGAAAGTTTTGACCATTTAGGAAATGCTTTATGAGCAATTGCTACAGCTTGTTTAGTTTCATCCGCGCTGCTAAGTCCCACTTGTGCAATCTGCTCACCTGTTGCAGGATTGAACACAGGTGCAAAACGCCCACTTTTACTGGATACTATTTCACCACCAATGAAATTCTGAATCTGTTCCATATTGCCTCTCTTTAACTGACAAAATTACGTTGTTAATTAATGTATATGAAATATTTGTTTCATTTACAACTTATTTTGAAATAACATTCGATTTATGTGATCCAGCCAAAGTTTTTATGCAATTTTTTATCTTAGTTAAAGAAAGTCACTTATCGATAGCATATATCAGCATCTAGCTTGAAAAATTCGCTAAACTATCACTAAAAATCGGCAAGCGTTGATGTCTTGAGTAACATAAATTATCTATGTAACTCATTCAATTTGCTAATTGAAGTTCGAATTATTTATGTTATTTAAATGAGAAAAACATGAAATTATGAACTAATTGTTTCAAAAAGATTCGACTAACGGAAGAAAACCACTACAATTAGAGCCAAATCATGGAGGTTATATGTCAAGTGCATCAAATTTAAATGAGTTTCAAGAGCAAGTTCGCTCTCGCTATGACGAATTGAGCAAACGTTTACAACAAGTTGCTCGATATGTATTAGATAACACCAACAGTGTCGCTTTTGATACCGTTGCCGTCATTGCCAAAGAAGCTAATGTCCCCCCTTCGACGTTGATCCGCTTTGCGAATGCATTCAATTTCAGCGGATTCAATGAAATGAAACAATTGTTTCGTATGAACCTAGTCGAAGAAACAGCAAGCTATACCGATAGGGCAAGAATGTTTCGAGAAATGGATGCGGCGCAAGAACTCAGCGATGACCCAACCCAAATTTTGAAAGAATTTGCGCATTCTAATGCACAGGCTTTACAACAGATGGCGGCAAGGACCCCTGCTGAAGATATGGAAAAAGCAGTTACCCTGTTAGCGAATGCACAGACTGTTTATATTATTGGATTACGCCGTTCATTTAGCGTTGCAAGCTATTTGAGTTATGCATTAAGCCACCTAGAATGCCGTCCTGTTCTTATCGATGGGCTTGGCGGTATGTTTAAAGAGCAGATCAGTCGGATCAGCGAAAATGATGTTGTCATTTCTATTAGCTTCACCCCCTATGCTGCTGAAACTGTTATGGTTAGCGAAAAAGCTGCACAAACTGGTGCGCAGCAAATTGTCATTACCGATAGCCAAATTAGCCCATTGGCCAGTTTCAGCGATGTTTGTTTTGTTATCAAAGAAGCACAAGTGGATGCCTTCCGTTCCCAATCAGCCACCTTGTGCTTAGCACAATCATTAACTGTGGCTTTAGCCTATCGTCAGGGTAGCAAACTCGTTTAAGGTTTTAGGCTCTGTAATTCATCACCTCCATTAATTCAGAGCCCACTTCCTATATTTATTCGTTACAGATCTGTCCTACCTATTTCACCTTTAAAGCTGACAGCTCAAATGTCACTTTGGTCGAATATTCTCTCCAAATTGTGAGTTCTATCAGAAAATACAAATTCTAAAAAAACATTCAAATGAAATTATTATTTCATCCTGCTATGTTGTCATTATGTAAACGTCTAAGCGTAAGCCAAGGTTAAGGGATAAGCATGTTAAACACACACTTTCTTTATTTACTCGGTCATCTTCGTTTAATTGAAGAACAGCACTCCGTGACCTCCCTTAATCGCTCAGGCATTGGCTTAATTGGTCCTGTCGAGCATAATCAACTTTATATGCGTGCGGTTAAGCAAAGCGCCCATCATAGTCAGTTGAAATCAGCCTGCAATCTCTCGTCACCATACCCCTCTTTAGACTACTATTCAGAGCAAAAGAAAAAAATTGAACAGCTTATCAGTCATGAAGAAATTGACTCTATCATTGTCACTGAGATCTGTAGTGACGAAATTTTAAGATATACCTTAAATATGGCGATAGCCGCAGGAAAGGATGTATTGCTCAGTAATATTCCTAATTACAGCAATGAGGAACTTGAACAATTACAAAGGCAGGCAACAAAGAATGATGTTTTAATTGATTATAGCCAACCTCTATACTTTGATAAGCAATTCGCACAAATCAAAAGAACTCTACAAAATGAACAGCTACTAGATACGGGTTTATTACGTTTATCTGCACACCGAATGATCGAGGCTCAAAATAGATTATCTTTAAATATACTACGGGCAATGTTGGCTCAAAAAGTGGAGTTGCTCATCACACTGCTATCTGATGTGACATTCTCCGCATTATCAATTCAATACTCGCATCCTCTTAAACAAATGGAAGATGGAGATGTATTGATCATCAATTTTAAACATAAAGGAGGGCTATTAGTATCACTAGAATTATTTTTTAATACTGGGGATGTGTCAGATAAACTATCTCTAAAACAGTGCAATAACAGCTATGAGATTGAAAACAAACGCTATATTAATCAGTCCATTGATGAAGACAATGTTGTTTTCAAACAACTGGACCAATTTGTTTTGAAGATACGTAATGATATCAAGCTGCCCCCCACCTCACATTGGGAACACACGAATAGACTTACCAATGAGTTACTGAAACAATTAAGCCAATCAGGATTTATTTGATTTCAATAAAAACAGCATGATAGGCAATTTTATCAACGTTATTCCTGCAAGTAATGATGCATAAGACGAAACCAATATTGTTAATACTTAACGAATAACCTCTATAAGATAATAAAGTTATTTTGAAACAATACGATTGTTATCCCTATGATTAGCTAACATTTTAATTTATAAATATCATTGTATGACTTACATCATACGCTAATTATAAAATCCGTTAGCCATTAAAATTAGTGTATTGTGCTACGAACCCCACCATTAAAATTCACTACACCATATAAAAAGGTCGTAGGTTCAACGTTGAATAAATAAGCGAACTGAAATAATGAATCTACATCAATACAACTTTCACCATTCTCAAAACGAGTTATTTCATCTTCAGTGATACCAATTAAATTTGCAGTTTGCTTAACCGTCATCTTATGACTCTCTCGTTGCTTACGGATTTTTATTCCTAGCATTTTAGCTATATTAGCTTTACTCATGATAGCCTCTTTTACATATTAAATTAAATATAATTAATTGATGTATAAATTAACACCACCTATCAATTTGCAAATTGACCTAAGATAATAAATTTGCATTAAAACTCATCAAATTAAGACTAACATCTACTCACAAAACACCTAACTCATTGAAATATACTAATTATATCAGTTTCATTGTTACATTTTAAAGTTGAACTAAATCACACTAAAAAATGTAACGTCACCTAATTTAATAATCAAATAAAGAATTTGCCTTATATGAATTTCATCTAAAATTCTAGCTTATATTTTTCATTTTATAAAATACATATAACCTAGTTTAATGTTATTTACTTAGATAAATCGTGACGATTTGTTGTTAAGCGTATCAATAAGTTTCAAAAAAAACCACTACTCCATTTTGGAGTTACCACATAATAAGTATATTCAATATTTTCATAATCAACTATAAATTTAATGCTTTTTTTTAAAATATTTAGCCTAAAAATAGCACTAATACCACTAGAGATATTTTATTTTTTGATAAATTAATAAGTTACTAATCCAAAAATACCATCAGTCTATTATAGAGTGTCTTAAACCGATTATTAAAAAATACTAAAAATAACAAGCCAGCTTTATTTAGTGACGAAAATTTATATTTCACAGGAAATATATAAAGTTATTTATTAATACTAATTAAGTATATTCCCTTCTTTTATTGCTATGTTCACAAAAGAAAAAACTTACCTAACTTCACATCTTTTTAATAAAATTGTCAGTATACATGGTATTATATTAGGAGCATCCATGAATATGTGCCTAGCATCAACGATGATAATTACTCATTCCTGATTTTATTGATGTTTTAGGTAAAAGCGATTTGAAAGGATAATCATGCTACAAGAAAGTGTTATAAGGGAAATTATTCTCTGGATAGAACAAAATTTAGAATCTCGCCTATCCCTAGATACTGTTGCCGAAAAATCAGGGTACACAAAATGGCATTTTCAGCGTTTATTCAAGAACCAAACAGGTTTAGCACTGGGTTCTTATATACGTGCAAGGCGCCTCTCTTGTTCTGCTGTCGCATTGCGTCTCACCAATGATAGCATCATGGATATTTCCCTAAGATATCGTTTTGACTCGCAACAGACCTTTTGTCGCGCCTTCAAAAAACAATTCAACCTTACACCCTCGGAGTATAGAAAGCGTGAAGGCTGGACTGTTGAAGGCTTTTGCCTGCCTATTCGAGAAAACAAAGAATTACAAGTTCAAGTCAGATTAACACAGTTACCCGCAAAAAATCTGCTTGGCGTAAAACATCGTTATACTAAAGATATCAATGAATGGAACCTTAAAACTAAAGAGTTACGGCGACAATACTGGCGAAATTTTCTCGATAAAAGCCAATACGTAACACAAGTTTTATACGCTATCCATGGTGTCGACCACTGTACTAATGAAGAGGGGCACTTCTCATACACTACGGCTTTAGATGAAAATGACGTTGATATTATCCCAACTCAAGCCACTAGCCTACAGCTACCTGCGGGAAATTATTTAGAAATTAAATTTACGAGTAGCTTACAGGGTATTGATTATAATGATATTATTTATACTGCTTATGGAAAAGTCTTAGCAGAGATGGATATTGTCCGAGATGATGGCTCA
This sequence comes from Providencia sp. Me31A, assembly GCF_050487165.1. Lineage (NCBI taxonomy): Bacteria > Pseudomonadati > Pseudomonadota > Gammaproteobacteria > Enterobacterales > Morganellaceae > Providencia > Providencia sp. Me31A. The sequence continues at coordinate 117,890 of NZ_JBKQGZ010000006.1, read as the reverse complement.
GATATTGAACAATATGTTCTAAAATCTAAACCAACATATGAAGCGTTCATCAATGACCCTCACCACTTTATTAAAGAATTGAATTATTACATCCCTGTGATTATTTAAAATCCCCAAACAACCCGCTTCTAAATTGCGGGTTGTTTAGTACGATTCATTAATTATTAGAACGTTACATTCACTTTAGCCCAGAATGTTCTACCCGGTTCATTAACGGGAACATTTGATGAATAACCAAACCCACTATTCCCTGCTAAATTTAAGTGTTCACTGTAAGTTTTATCAAATAAGTTATCAACGCCTGCACTTAATTTCATATTTTCGTTAACCGTATAAGCTGTATTTAATGAAAAAATAGTAAAACCTGCACTCTTACTAAAATCCTTGCCGACTACATTACCATCATTAATGGCCACACGATTTTGGCGACTCACAATGCGTACTAACCCCGTTGTTGTCCAATCACCTTTTTCCCATGATAATCCTAAGCGGCTTTCAAGTGGAGGCATTTGCGGGAGTGCTGTACCATCTGTACGATTTTCACCCCATGCATATGCAAGGCTTGCATCAGCCTTCCATTCATCACTTAATTTTTGGGTAATACCGAGCTCCCCCCCCATAATAAGCGCATTAATATTTTCTACTTGGCTCATTTTGGGAGCCGTCGCGCTGTAACGGAATAAAATGAAATCATCAACACGCCCAATATAAGCAGATACCCATGCATTGGTGTTTTCGTGGCTATATTTAGCGCCGACATCTAACTGAGTTGTCTTTTCTGTTTTGACTTTATTGAATACATTTTCCGTACCATCAGGCCCTATTTTCGGTGAAAATAGCTCCCAATAATCAGGGGATCGTTCTGTATACCCCACCCCTGCATATAACATAACAGATGTGTCAGATAACGAGTGCTCATAACGTGCAAAACCTGCTGGCATCACAGTATTACGCCCAGAAGCCCCAACCCCAGTGTTGTTATCAATAATCACACGATCTACACGAGCCCCACTGACCACTTTCCCTTGCTCCGTTGCATGCCAAGTTAACTCACTAAATACCCCATAATCTTGAAACTGAGCGTCTTTTTTCCAGCGATTACTCGTGTTTTTGCGGTGCTTATTCGTTTGCATATCAGCCCCTGCACGCAGTTCATAATCTGTCCATAACCACGTACCCATTGCACGGCCGCCCATCGTTTCACGGTCAACTCGCATTTTCATTGGCATATTCATCATTCCATGACCACCATGTCCCATATGACCAGCGCCCATTCCACCTCCTGATGGAGAGCGAAGCGAGTAGTTATCCATAATATGGTCTGCATAATTGTAGTAAATATTGGCTTCAACTTTATCAAGTACATCACCAATATTGGTCTTTTCAAAACGTAGACCTAAACTTTCGCGCTTAAATTGCGAGCCATCCATTCCCCTTCCCGCATAACGAGCCTCCCCATCCCCTTTGCCCGCGGTCAGTTCTAACCATGTGTATTCGTCTGGAGTCCACCCCACGGCAACATCTGCATTCCATTTATCCCACTTAGAGGGCACTTTATCTCCATTACCATCTTTATAATCATTGGAACGTGATTTATTACCAATAACCCGAATGTAGCCAGTTCCATTACCTAAACTCACATCTGCATTGCCGTCCCAACGGTGGTTTGATGCCGCTAGCCCACTCGTATTTCCTTTGATGCCTGCTTCGGTAAATATAGGCTTTTCACGTTCAAAACGAATCGTTCCTGCCGAATTTCCTGGCCCCCATAGCACCGTTTGAGGGCCTTTGATCATATTCAGTACATCAAAGTTTTCCGGAGAAATATAAGATGTTGGCGCATCCATACGTGAGGGACAGGCGCCTAACATCTCACTATCATTAGTCAAAATACGCAAACGTGAACCAAACATACCGCGAAAAACAGGGTCACCGTTAGTCCCACCGTTACGTATTTGTGAAAAACCAGGAATGGTTTTGAGATAATCAGAACCGTCACTTGCGGGGACAGGTTGCCTTGGTGTCTTTGGCGAGGTGCTAATTGTCAATGGTGAATCAACTGGCGCCGTCACTATCATCACTGAGTTTTCAGATATAGGGCTTTGATTATTTTCATTTTTAGCAGATATTGAAGTTGAAAAAATCGCGCTAATAACCAATGTCGCAATAGGAGCAACATTAAAAACTGATGTGTTCATTTTTTACCTGTTTCTTAGAAAAAGGATAGACTGCCTTCATCGCTTAGATTGCAAACACATTTCTGCTCCCATAAATGAATCTCTTAAAAATTGAAGAAACTCAAGATGAGCAAAAGGGTTTTGCGCAATGAAGGCAAAATTACAATTAATTGATTTGTAAAATTCATAATGTTAAGAAATCAGGAAACTGGTGGGGCTCGAGCGAAATGTAATGACCAAGACCTAAAGAACCAAGTTTGTACGTAACGCTCAAAAGGAATAATGAGAGTCAGTGTCGTTAATTGACGAATAACCGTAGCAATAAATAAGATAAGAAACGGAAAGTGAATCAATAACTGGCAGTAGCCACAGGCAATATCTTCCATAGGAGATTGCCCAACGCCCGTCATTAGCATGTGTCCCACAGCACGGCCGTCTTCACACTCTTCATGCATCGGCATGCCTTGATGTGAGTGCATCGAATGGCCTGCCATTGATGAATGCTCAATTGTACTGTTAGGGCTGATGCAATGTTCCATCTGCCCCATCGATTTAGAAATCAGTGGAGCAATAAACAGCATAGCCACAGCCAATAATGCAAGATAGGCAGCTAGTTGTCTGATTGAAGTGCGCAGGTGCAACGTTATTCCGTCATCTATGTACGTATTTATAACGTGAAATTGTATCTTATTTGGAAGGGGGTTGTTATTGCTTTTCACCATAAATGTTAAGCAAAGCGCAATAACACTTGCGATAGATGAAAAAAAAGCCATTACCAATGAAAATCAATCTATTGATTAATTTAGCTCTCTTAAGATAACAAGTTAAAATTAAAACGAATGATAAACTCAAAACAATATTAAAAAGAATGGGTATCAGCCTTCTTTAATAAAACGAAGCAATCAAAATCGTGAATTATCATATTAAAGATAGTGTTATACAGATAAATACCTGTATAACACTCGTCGTGAGGAAAGCTATTTATCCGATGGTAAGCCTTTCTTTTCATGCACCATCATTAATGCCTGTTCAACGCTACGCTCGATAATCGCTCGACGTTGGTCATTTTCAGGTAACAGCTTCAACATCATTTGCCACGCTGAAATCGCCTCTGCGTAGCGCTCTTGTTCAAACGCGTTAAAAGCAAAAATACTTAACGCTTTTACGTTAGTACGGTCTTTCGCAATCAATTTTTTCAGTAGTTCAGCACCTTGACGATTATCTTCAGGGTCTGATGAACGTGTTAGCACCTCCGCATAACCCATAACGACGTTTTCATCATTAGGGGCAAGACGGTAAGCTCGCCCATAGGCATCTGTCGCCATTGTTGCATTATTCAAAACCATACCAATGCGCCCTAGCATCACCCATGCTTCTATATTTTGCGGATCTTCTTGTAAACGTGTTCGTAACCCTAGCGCAAGATGTTCCATTTCTGCATTATTCAACGGGGGCTCAGAAGGATCTAATGCCCTATCCAGCAAAGCTGGGGCTTGTTGGTATGCATTATTCCAGTCAGCAACTTTGGCATAACTACCCACTTGATAATAAGCGCCACCAGCAACGCCAAGAGCAATCACTAAACCAGGCAAGTAAACCCAATTACTAGCACGGGTCGCTTCAGGTAAGACTTCAACGTCCCCTTGCTCCGCTTGTTTAATGCGTATCCGTTTTCTTGAGCGTGCAAAAATAATCCACCCACCTAATACAATAGCCGCAAAAGGCAACCCCCATAACAAGATGGTCAGCGGGGTTAATGGCGGGTTATACGTTACAAAATAACCATAACGAGCAACCATATAGTCAACGATTTCATCACGGCTTTTGCCTTCTTTCATCAATTCATACACTTTTTGTCGTAAGTCGAGTGCAATCATTGAGTTAGAGTCTGCAATACTGTTATTTTGGCATTTTGGGCAACGTAATTCTTCTGTTAATTTACGAAATTGTTGTTCTTGTTGCTCGCTATCAAAGGTAAACACTTCCGTAGCCGCATATGTCACTGTTGTGCTAAGCACTAACATGAATAAGCCCAGTACATACCTCATTGGTTCGCCTCCTGATTATAGCGCTCCCAAAGGGGCTTGAACTCTTCTTCCCATACGCGCTCATCCATCGCTCCTGCGTGGCGATAGCGGATCACCCCACTACCATCAATTAGAAAAGTTTCAGGTGCTCCATAAACCCCGAGGTCGAGTCCGAGCATTCCTTCTCCATCAAATAAACTAAGTGCATAAGGATTACCCAATTCTTTTAACCACACAATGGCTTTGTCACGTTTATCTTTATAGTTTAGCCCTACAACTCGGACACCTTGTGCTGACAGTTTATTCAGATATTGATGTTCAGCACGGCAAGTTGGACACCATGTCGCCCACACATTGAGTAAAATAGGTTGCCCTTGGGTTAATACATCCGATTCATAATGCTGCCCCGGATTTTCTAATGATTCGAGCCGAAATACAGGAACCGGTTTCCCGATTAGCGCGGATTCCAGTAAGCGCGGATCATCTCCTTGCGCATTACGCATCAGTTGCCATAATAAAATGGCGGCTATTCCAACAAAGACAATAAAAGGGATTAAGAAAACTTTACGGTTCATGCCGTTTCCCCTTGTAATTTACGGCGGCGGTAACGAGGGTCAAATAAACAAAATAGCGCGCCAATGGCCATTAAGACACCACCTGACCAGATCCAACGGACAAACGGCTTATAATACAATCGCATACTCCACGTATTTTTGGCAATTTCCTCGCCCAATGCCGCGTATAAGTCACGGGTAAAACCACCATCAATAGCCGCCTCTGTCATCACCGCACGACTAACGTTATAAAAACGTTTTTCAGGCATTAAGATGCCAACCACTTTGTCTTTTTTGGTGACGGAGATACTGCCAATAACCCCTTGGTAGTTCGGGCCATCTGCTTCACGAACACCATTAAAGGTGAAGGTGTAACCGTGAATAGCGATATTGTCTCCCGGCTTCATTTTAACGTCGCGTTCGACACTGTAATTCTGGCTAAAGGCAATCCCAACAATCGTGACAGCTAAACCTAGGTGAGCGCATACCATGCCCCAATAACTTGGGGTAAGTTTGATTTTTTTACTGATACGGACTTTCATTTCAGCGAACGCTAAAATGGCAATCCATATCGCCATCATTAAACCGACAACGGTTAGTGCTTCAACACGGTCTTCCATCAACATGGGTAATGCGAATGACAGAATCAGCGTCATCACTGTGGCAACAATGAGCATTTTTTTAATCGCCGCAGGACGGTCACGTCCCCAACGTACAAGCGGTCCAATCCCCAGTAACAAGGCGAACGGTACCATCAATGCAATAAACATGGTGTTAAAGAAGGGTTCCCCGATGGAAATCGTCCCTAACCCAATTTGCTTATGTACCAGTGGCAATAAGGTTCCCAATAGAACAACCAGCATTGCCGCCGTCAGAATAACGTTATTGCCCAGTAGCATAGACTCACGTGACCACAATGCGTTGTTGACTCTTGAACGCACTTTGTGTCCGCGCAGTGCAAAAACCAACAAAGAGCCACCAATCACTAACACCATAAAGGCGAGGATGAATAGCCCACGAGATGGGTCTGAGGCAAAGGCGTGTACTGAAACCAGCACCCCTGAGCGCACCAAGAAGGTGCCGAGTAGACACAATGAGAAGGCAAAAATCGACAACAACAGCGACCATGCTTTAAAGGTGGCGCGTTGTTCTGTCACCGATAACGAGTGAATGAGTGCGGTACCCACTAACCAAGGCATAAAGGATGCATTTTCAACAGGGTCCCAGAACCACCAGCCTCCCCAGCCGAGTTCATAATAAGCCCATGCAGAACCTAGCATGATGCCAAGCGTTAAGAAGAACCATGCTGCCATCGTCCACGGGCGAGCAAAACGAGTAAAAGAGCTATCTAAACGCCCACTGAGTAAGGCCGCAATGGCAAAAGCAAATGCAACGGAGAAACCAACGTACCCCATATATAACAATGGCGGGTGGAAAATTAACCCAGGATCTTGTAATAGCGGGTTAAGGTCTCGCCCTTCAATCGGGAATGAAGGCAGAGTACGAGAGAATGGGTTAGAGGTAAAAATAATGAACAGTAAAAAGCCGACACTGACCATTCCCATTACCGCTAACACCCTTGCCACAATATCGAGAGGCATACGATAACTGCAAATGGCAACGGCAAACGTCCAACCACTCATTAATAAAACCCAGAGCAACAAAGACCCCTCATGGGCGCCCCATGTAGCCGCAACGCGATACCAAATCGGTAATTGTGTATTTGAGTTATTCGCAACGTAAGTGACAGAGAAGTCGTTGACCACAAAGGCATTCACCAATACTAAGAATGCCCCTGCCACACATAAAAAAAGTAACCATGCTAATGGGCGGGATGATGCCATTAAGCGTGTATCATTACGTGCGACGCCCCATAAAGGATAGAACGACAATAAAACTGCAATACCTAATGCCAAGCACAGCAGAACGCTACCAATTTCCGGGATCATGAGGCATTGTCCTTGTAGGCAGCCGCTGGCCTGCGGTGGTTTTCTTGCATCGCTTTTTCAACTTCAGGTGGCGTGTAGTTTTCATCGTGTTTAGCTAAGACTTCTTTCGCCAAAACATGATTATTTTCTTGCAGTTCACCTTGAACAACCACCCCTTGTCCTTCTTTGAATAAGTCAGGTAGGATGCCATCATAACTCACATCAACTTCACCTTCTGCATCATAAATGGTAAAGGTGATTTTGAGTGAGTTCGGGTTTGAATCATCACGGACAACGCTGCCCGGCATCACCATGCCACCGACACGTAAACGTTGTCCAACCTCAGGAATTTGCTGAGTTTCCCGTTTACCGTAAATAATTTCTCCGGGAGTATAAAAAAGGTCAATACTTGAGCGCAGTGCATAGAGGATCAATGCCAGCGTTAAACCAACCCCGACCAGTATGGAACAGATTAACCATAGTCGGTTACGACGACGAATATTCACATGCCCTCCCTACGCGCTCTTGCCGCTTTTTGTCTCACTTCACGAGCTTGCTGTTTAATAATTGCGTTTATAATCATTTTTCTTTGAACAAATGTATGTAAACAGAGTAATAAAATAGGAATTAAAGTCAGCACAACAGCAAGCCAAACATAAAAGCCATAGCCACCCATTGCAATAAAATCACTCCAAGATGCAAATGCACTAGTCATGATTAACGACCTCTCTTATTGACAATATCTAATACCCACGGGCGGTTGCGTTCTAACATCAACAATTGATTACGTAAACGAATCAATGTTAAAGAAATAAACAAAAATAAGTAACCCAAGATAGCAAGACGCAGCGGTGTACGCATAGCAGGATTAATGCTCTCTTGCATACGAGTTGATGGCTGGTGTAGTGTTTGCCACCATTCTACAGAGTAATGAATGATAGGTAAGTTAATCACACCGATTAAAACTAAAATCGCAGCGGCTTTCCCTGCCATGCGACGATCATCAAAGGCATGCCATAACGCAATAATACCGACATACAGAAAAAATAAAATTAATTCAGAGGTTAAGCGTGCATCCCACACCCACCAAGCTCCCCACATTGGTTTCCCCCAAGTGGCACCCGTGACCAGAGCAATAAACGTAAACACGGCGCCAACCGGAGCCATCGCTGCAATCGCTAATTCAGAAACTTTCATCTGCCAGACTAAACCAACAAAAGCCGTGATGGCCATAAAAGCGTAAATCCCCATTGACCACATTGCAGCAGGAACATGAATATACATAATACGATAACTTTCGCTTTGGACTTTATCGGTGGGCGCAAAACCAAAACCCCAGACCCAGCCAACAGCCAAACAAACAACACTCAATATAATAAACCACGGTACTAGACGGCCACATAACCGATAAAGGTTCACAGGAATGGCAAGTTGATGAAGCTTTTTCCACATAGTTTAATTACCCTGGTTTATTATATTGTTAGTAAATACTGCGTAACAGCATCATACAATACACGTTAAAAAAGCAAATTTATTGATTTAACACAAATATAACTTAGGCTGATCATACTCAAGAGCACAACCAGCCTATTTATTCTTCATTGCTTATAATTCATTGGCAAAGCTCATCATAAAATGATCACCTTAAATTAAAAGCCCGGTTCAACCTCTCGCATATCCGGCAATTTATGTGCAATCCCTTTATGGCAATCAATACAGGTTTTCCCTTCAGCGAGTGCCTGATCATGCATTTTTGCTGCAACACCTTTTTGGGCAGTAAAATCCATATACTCAAAGTTATGACAATTACGACATTCCTGAGAGTTATTGTTTTTCATACGCCGCCACTCATTTTGCGCCATTGCTAAGCGATGGTCTTCAAATTTTTGTGGAGTGTCAATGATGCCAAAAATTTTGCCGTATAATTCTTTACTGGCCTGAATTTTACGTACCATTTTGGGGCCAAATTCATGAGGCACATGGCAGTCAGGACAAGTTGCTCGCACACCACTACGGTTAGTATAATGAATAGTATCCATATATTCTTCATAGACATTTTCACGCATTTCATGACAGCTAATACAAAACGCTTCGGTATTCGCCATTTCCATGCCCGTATTAAAGCCGCCCCAGAAAATCACGCCACTCACAAAACCGATTAACAGTAAGGTTCCCAACGCTAAGCGACTTGGCCTACGCCACCAGCGCCATATGCGGCCAATCAAACCAAAGAGTCCTTTACGTGGCTGTTTTTCACCATTGACCTGCTTATCATTGTTATTTGCCATATCCCCCCCTTATTTCCCAAAACCTTTAGATGGGGTAAATGTGTTCTCAATGATTGGCGCAGCATCTGATTGCGGCACATGGCATTGTAAGCAGAAATAGCGGTTTGGTGCCACTTCACCCAGTACTTTACCCGTCGCATCCATAAAGTGGGTAGGACTCACACGTGGCGCACCTGTTGTACGGTAGTTTTCCACACCGTGACATTGTAAACAGCGGTTAGTATTAGTGGTAATTTGATAACCTTCAACACTATGTGGGATCATCGGCGGTTGATTCACATAGTTGAGAGCCATTTTTTCTTGTTCTTTCGGAATATGAATACTACCTTCTGAAGCACTTGAGACTTCTGGTGATTGATTTAGGTCTACACCATTAGCAGCCCAAACAAGACTACTTACAACAAAGGCCATACTCGCCACCCAACGGCTTAGCGTCTTTTTCAGGACAGGATTTTTCATGATTTCACTCCCGAACTCCATCTTAGTGTTATTTTAAAAACATCCTCAGCGCAGACATCGATACAGCGACCACAAGTAATGCAATCTTTATCTGAGATCTGTGCTGGGGCTTGTTTATCTAGGACCGGGGCTCGCAGCACTTGCGGCTCCGGACAAACGTGGAAACAATCCATGCAACGGCTACAATCTTCTTTATTTTCCGCTGTAACCACTAATGCGCCTTTACACCCGGCAACACCGTACAATGCGCCAAGAGGGCAAAGGTGACCGCACCAGCCATGTTCCACGACCAATAAATCGAATAAAAACAGTGCGACAAGCACTAATGCGCCACTGCCAAAACCAAAAATTAGACTTCGCCCCATTAATGAAACTGGATTTAGCCATTCCCACAGTAACGTGCCCGTTAGCGCCGAGCCGATGAGGATCACTCCGAGCAATACATAGCGAAGATAACGCGGTATGGTCGCTGATTGATTGAACTCAAACTTCCGACGTAGCCATGCCGCTGCATCCGTAACAGGATTGACAGGGCATACCCAACTGCAAAAAATACGCTTACCCAGCAAGGCATAAACACCGAACACGATACCGGCACCGATTAACGCGGAGATCCCCGGTAAGTAACCACTTGCAAGGCTCTCTAAGGTAATCAACGGATCAGTCAAAGGCACTGCATCTAACAATAAACTGCTGCTGTAGTTGCCATGTAAGATCCAAACACCAAACCATGGGCCACTGAGAAACATCGCTAGCACCAGTAATTGGCTTGTACGCCTAAACACCAACCATTTATGGCTTTGCCACCAACCTTTTTTTGCCTGAGCTTCACGTCCGGCATCACGTTTACGATTTGCCATTGTTTCCCTCCAGCCAACCAAAACGGTAGTGGTGGCCTAACTCACCTTTTGCTAACGATCTCGGCAATACTTTGATAGCCGCCTCTTCTAACACACAAGCCTGTTCACACTTACCGCACCCTGTGCAGTCGTTGCTATTGACCGTCGGTAAGAACCTAGCGTGTTTACCTGTTCGGTGGTTTTGTTCAAGTTCTAATGTGATAGCTTCATCAATTAGCGGACAGACGCGATAACAGACGTCACACCGCAACCCTTGAAAGTTCAGACAGTTTTCTTGATCGAGTAACACTGCCAGCCCCATACGAGCGTCATTAATCGACTCTATGTCTTTATCCAACGCACCACTTGGACATACTTTGGCGCAAGGGATGTCTTCACACATTTCGCATGGGTTTTCTCGGGCGATGAAGTACGGCGTACCCGCGGCCAAACCCGATGCCAATGTGGCTAATTTCAACATGTCATACGGGCAGGCTTGTACACATTGACCACAGCGCACACAAGCACTTGAAAATGCTTTTTCATCTAGGGCTCCCGGTGGGCGAAGTCTGACTCCGCTTGCACGGGATGTTTGTTGCTGAAGCCCCAGTACCACACCAACAGCCGCTACACCGCCAGCTGCGCGAGCAACATCACGCAGGAAACGACGACGACTGTTCTGGGACTTAGCCTTTTGAGCTTTCTGGGGCATTCGCAATTACACCTTTTCTAATTTAACGGCACATTTTTTGTAATCCGTTTCTTTCGAAAGCGGATCTGTCGCATCCAGTGTCAGGTTATTCACGAGTTGCGCGGCATCGAAGAATGCCATGTACACTAGGCCTTTTGGTGGTCTATTACGGCCACGCGTTTCCACAATGGTGGTAACATCACCACGACGTGAAACCACTTTGACTTTATCACCACGGCGTAAGCCTCTATCCTTCGCATCCAGTGGGTGCATAAACACTAATGATTCAGGGAAAGCACGGTGTAATTCAGGAACACGGCGAGTCATACTACCGGTGTGCCAGTGTTCCAATACACGCCCTGTTGATAGCCATAAGTCATATTCTTTATCTGGTGATTCCGCAGCAGGTTCAAATGGCAGTGCGAAAATAACCGCTTTACCATCCGGTTTTCCGTAGAACTGATAACCCGTGCCCGCTTTCACATAAGGGTCATTCCCTTCGCTATAACGCCACTGTGTTTCTTTGCCATCAACAACAGGCCAACGAATGCCACGCGCTTTGTGATAATCATCGAAGTTGGCAAGGTCATGTCCATGACCACGGCCAAACCCTGCGTATTCTTCAAATAAACCTTTTTGTAGATAAAAACCCAGCTCACGGGATTCGTCGTTGAGTTGGTCGTTGGCTAATTCACTGAGAGGGAATTTAGTCACGGCTTCATTAGCGAATAACACGTCATACAAGGTTTTGCCGCGTAGCTCCGGTTTTTTCGCTAATAGCTCTTCAGGCCAAACGTCATCCGTTTTAAAGCGACGAGAAAACAACACCATCTGCATTAAATCTGATTTTGCTTCCCCCGGTGCCTGAACTTGTTGGCGCCAGAATTGCGTACGGCGTTCCGCGTTACCATATGCCCCTTCTTTTTCTACCCACATAGCCGTAGGTAGGATCAAGTCGGCAGCTAACGCACTGACGGTTGGATAGGGGTCCGACACCACGATAAAGTTGCGAGGGTCACGCCAACCAGGCATACGCTCTTGGTTAATGTTTGGACCTGCTTGCATATTGTTGTTACACATAACCCAGTAAAAGTTCAGCTTACCGTCTTTCAGTGCACGGTCTTGCGCCACTGCGTGTAAACCCACTTTTTCTGGAATAGTACCTGCAGGCAATCCCCAAACACCTTCCACTTTTTCACGGTGTTTTTCGTTAGTCACCACCATGTCCGCGGGTAAACGGTGAGCAAATGTCCCTACTTCCCGCGCGGTACCACAGGCAGAAGGTTGCCCTGTTAATGAAAACGGACCACAGCCTGGTTGAGAAATTTTACCGGTTAATAAATGTAAGTTATAAGCAAGGTTATTTGCCCAAACACCACGAGTGTGTTGGTTAAAGCCCATTGTCCAGTAAGAAACGACCTTCGTTTTTGGATCTGCATACAGTTTTGCTAACGCTTCTAACTGGTCTTTTGGTACACCAGTCATTTCTGCTGTTTTTTCTAAAGTATATTCCGCAACAAACGCTTTATATTCATCCCATGTCATCGGTTCTGATGCATCAGAGCCTGGGTTTTTAGCGCTTTTTTCTAATGGATGAGTCGGACGAAGGCCATAACCAATATCCGTAGCGCCGCGGCGTAAATTAACATGCTTATCAAGGAAATCCTGATTAACTGCATTATTTTGAATAATATAGTTTGCTATATAATTCAGGATCACCAAGTCAGACTGTGGCGTAAATACGATCCCATTATCAGCTAATTCAAAACTACGATGTTTAAAGGTTGATAGCACCGCAACACGCACATCTGGGTTAGTGAGGCGACGATTAGTAATACGTGACCACAAAATAGGGTGCATTTCTGCCATATTTGAGCCCCAAAGGACAAACGCATCCGCCTGCTCAATATCATCATAACAGCCCATTGGTTCATCCATACCAAATGTACGCATGAAGCCAACCACCGCAGACGCCATGCAATGACGAGCGTTCGGGTCTAAGTTATTAGAACGGAATCCCCCTTTAAACAATTTAGATGCAGCGTAGCCTTCCCAAACTGTCCACTGACCCGAACCGAACATGCCGATCCCTTCAGGGCCTTTGTCTTTCAAAGTGGTTTTTACTTTTTCTTCCATGACATCAAAGGCTTGTTCCCAACTAATTGGAGTAAACTCACCATTTTTGTCATATTCACCGTCTTTCATTCGCAGCATTGGCTGTGTTAAACGGTCTTTTCCGTACATAATCTTCGGTAAAAAATACCCTTTAATACAGTTCAAACCACGGTTAACTGGCGCTTCAGGGTCACCTTGGCTTGCCACTATGCGGCCATTTTGAGTCCCTACAAGTACACCACAACCCGTACCGCAAAAACGGCAAGGGGCTTTATCCCATTTAATACTTTCTTGTTGACCAACCACCGCTTTTGCGATGCTTGGTGTGCCAATACCTGCCGCCGCAGCAGCGGCCGCTATCGCATTGGCTTTCATAAAGCTACGACGACTGAGTTTCATAATTTTCCTCACCTTGATCATCCTGCTGGTGGTAAACCAGCGAAACATCTAGCACGCCTTCAATATCACGTACTAAATCAATAGTATCTAATAACGCTCTACTGCCTTGCCCTTCTACAACAACGATTAATTTTCCGTTTTCTGGAGAACTTATCGCCACTTCACAGTTCGAAAATCGAGCTATTTTTTCGCTCACAGCAGACATTCGTTCACTTTTTACTTGTACAATCAAACTGCACACTTGGTAATTACTGTGCATGTTTATGCTCCACGGTAATGGCTGATACAGGGCACCCTGCAACACAAGCACCGCAGCCTGTACAGCCTTGCGTTTCTATTTTTGGCTGGTAAATACCTGCCAGTGAGGGACGAAAAGAGATGACTTCGGGTTCACAACTGTCTTGGCAACGACGACATTCAATCGATAAATAAGCTAGACAATGTTGACCAATAGAAATTGAGATATCCCAAGGTTGGGCATGTTTAGGTAGGAAAATAGGTTGCGGGCACACCTCTGCGCACGAGTAACAAAAAGTACATTCTCCGCGCTTAAAATTGACAACCGGATAGCCACCCGCACCCACTTGCAAAATCGCTGTTTCACAATTTTCAACGCAAGCATTACAACGGGAGCACAATTCAATAAATTGCACTTCACTACCACTCCATGGCGGTCGAACCACTGGGGCTGCACTACGCCACGCACCAGTTAATACTCCCCGGCGGGTGAGATCAACCATGTTTCTTTCCTTTACATTGCCAACAAAAATCTAAAAAAGTTGATAAACCGCATTTTTTATATGTGTATTGTGCGGGAAATATTAACGAGACAGCTTTTAAAAATACATACTACCAAGTAGGTAAAAGTGGTAATTATTTATCTACAACTTAAAATAATAATCCTCCAAACTATTTGTTACCTTACTCACGAAAAAATGCTTAAATAATGAATAAATTATAATTTTTAATTATTATTTAACATCTTTTAACATAATTCATTAAATTAAACCCAAGTTTTAGTTTTCACCACGTTAAATAACCACAAAAAAATACCACTAAAGTGGTATACGTAATATCATTTATCCGAAAAATATATGACCTTTTTTTGACATTACGCAAACTTTATTTCCGAGTTTATTTTAAAAATAACAAATGAAGTTCACAAACCAAAAATAACAATAAAAATCAATGAAATAAAAACAAACCTGCATCAAATAAAAAATAACAACTATTGTTTTTTATAATTAAAAAATAACAGTTTAAAACTAGTGGAATATAACCATATCAATTTTAATAATAACTATTATTTATTATTTTCCGCCTTCCGTTCCCTTAATACAAATTAACTTTTGATCAAAAACAATATTTTTAGTGTGGTTTTTTGTTAAAGATATAAGTTGGCAATGTCCTGATAGCAAAAGTGCGCTTGCTGTTAATCCTATATAACAAAAATATACCCAACATATTTCGAGTTAGTTCCCATCGCCTTAAATAACTCGAAAAATCAAGGAATGGTTGGCTAACATTACTCGAGGCCCCTTTTATGGCAAATATAAGAAATAATGCACTGTACTTATTGAGTTTGGTTGCAGGAATATTTCTATTTACCTCTGTTCATGCACAAACCCCCAATAATGACAATACATCCACCATTAACGCACGAAATGAAACCTTCGAATCGGCTCACCCTGATCAATACCACTCTTGGCGAGCGACTTCCGAGCAATCAAAGCGCGAAGATGCTCTAGCGGAAGATCCTCGCTTAGTTGTGCTTTGGGCAGGATACCCATTCTCTCGCGACTATAACAAACCACGCGGTCATGCTTACGCTGTCATTGACGTGAGAGAAACACTGCGAACTGGGGCACCTAAAGATGCCCAAGACGGCCCATTGCCAATGGCATGCTGGAGCTGTAAGAGCCCTGATGTCGCAAGATTAATTCAAGAACATGGTGAAGATGGTTACTTTGAAGGTAAATGGGCAAAAGGCGGCCCTGAAGTTGTTAACGTTTTAGGCTGCGCGGATTGTCATAAAACAAACTCACCTGATTTTGCCAAAGGAAAACCTGAACTAACGCTTTCCCGCCCTTATGCCGAGCGTGCAATGGAAACGATTGGCAAGCCATTCGATAAAGCAAGTCGTTTTGACCAACAGTCTATGGTGTGTGGCCAATGCCACGTTGAATACTATTTTTCTGGCGATAAAAAAGCCGTGAAATTTCCTTGGGATAACGGAACAAAAGTCGAGCAAATGGAAGTTTATTACGACAATATCGATTTCTCTGACTGGACCAATACATTATCTAAAGTGCCTATGTTAAAAGCGCAGCACCCCGAATATGAAACTTGGAGTGCAGGTATTCATGGTAAAAATAATGTGACCTGTATTGACTGCCACATGCCAAAACTGCAAAACGAGAAAGGCGAATTGTATACCAGTCATAAAATTGGTAACCCATTTGATAACTTCGAACAAACCTGTAGCAATTGCCATACCCAAAGCAAACAACAGTTGCAAGACATTGTTGCTGAAAGAAAACAAGCCATCCAAGAAATGAAGATCAAAGTAGAAGACCAGTTAGTTCGTGCTCACTTTGAAGCAAAGGCAGCTTGGGATGCAGGTGCAACCGAAGAGCAAATGAAACCAATCTTAACCGATATTCGCCATGCACAATGGCGCTGGGACTTAGCCATTGCATCTCATGGTATTCACATGCATGCGCCGGATGAAGGCTTACGTATGCTTGGTGGTGCGATGGATAAAGCGGCTGATGCACGCGCTAAACTGGCTCGCTTACTCGGTTCGAAAGGCATCACAAATGAAATTGCGATTCCAGATATCTCAACCAAAGAGAAAGCACAACAGGCCATCGGTTTAGATA
Source organism: Providencia sp. Me31A (assembly GCF_050487165.1). NCBI lineage: Bacteria > Pseudomonadati > Pseudomonadota > Gammaproteobacteria > Enterobacterales > Morganellaceae > Providencia > Providencia sp. Me31A. The sequence continues at coordinate 101,531 of NZ_JBKQGZ010000006.1, read as the reverse complement.
TGCAAAAAATCAATGCGGAAAAACAAGAGTTCTTAAAAACGATTGTACCGCAATGGGATGAACAAGCCCGTAAAAATGACCTATTAGCCAAATAACCTAAACTCGCCCGTGACTTAAGGGCGATTTAACCAATGGAGTGAATATGAGCGTACTACGTTCGTTATTAACTGCTGGGGTGCTGGCAACAGGCTTATTATGGGCAGCAGCGGCATCCACAACACCTCAAATAGCACAAGAAAATGCAGGTGACCGTTGGGTTGTTACACAACAACGTAGCGCAGACACTGCCTGCTTAGATTGTCACAAGCCTGACAAAGAAGGCATGCACGGTACCCATGCAGAAGTCGTCAACCCCAATAATAATTTACCCGTGACTTGTACTAACTGCCACGGCAAACCGGGACCGAAACATCGTGAAGGCATCAAAGATGTGATGCGCTTTAATGACCCTATGTATACCGTAGAGCAACAAAACAGCGTGTGTTTATCATGCCACCTGCCTGAACAGCTACAAAAAGCCTTCTGGCCACACGATGTACACGTCACAAAAGTCGCTTGCGCTAGTTGTCACGACCTTCACCCTAAGCAGGACACGATGAAGGTACTGACTGATAAGGGGAAAGTGAAAATTTGTGTCGATTGTCACTCTGAACAGCGCAATAACCCTGATTTCAATCCAGCAGCGGTTAAATTGCGTAAGGAGCAGCCATGAGTTGTTCTCGTCGTCAATTCATTATCTATTCAGGAGCACTGGCGGCGGTAGGAGGGATAGCTGGTCACACGCTAGCTAACACAATGAAAATTGATGGCGTTCGCTACGGTATGATCCACGATGAAAACTTGTGTATCGGCTGTACGGCTTGCATGGATGCATGTCGTGAAGTTAACCAAGTCCCTGAAGGCGTTTCGCGCTTGACTATTATTCGCAGCGAGCCGATTGGCCAATTTCCTGACGTTAAATATCGTTTTTTCCGTCATTCTTGCCAGCATTGTGAAAGAGCCCCATGCGTTGACGTCTGTCCAACGGGTGCCTCTTTTATTGATAAAACTACCGGTATTGTGGATGTGAACCCTGACTTATGTGTCGGTTGCCAATATTGCATTGCAGCCTGTCCATATCGTGTCAGGTTCATTCATCCAATCAATAAAACCGCTGATAAATGTGATTTTTGTCGTAAAACCAATCTAAAACAGGGTAAGCAGCCTGCCTGTGCCGAGTCTTGCCCAACCAAAGCACTGACATTTGGTAATTTAGATGACCCTAATAGCGATATTTCGTTGATGTTAAAAGAAAAACCCACATATCGATTCAAAATCGCACTCGGCACTCACCCCAAAATGTATCGAGTTCCATTCAAATATGGGGAGGTTAGCCAATGACAACAGCTTCAGCTTTCCATTTTGAATCCTTAGTTTGGGACTGGCCGATTGCCGTTTACCTGTTTTTAATTGGTATTTCGGCAGGGCTAGTGGTACTGGCAGTATTGTTGCGTCAGTACTATCCCAATGAAGCTAACAGTAACAGTACGCTAATGCGCACGACCTTAGTTTTAGCGCCAACTACCGTCGTTCTTGGATTACTGATCTTAATTTTCCATTTAACCCGTCCGTGGACATTTTGGAAATTAATGTTTCATTACAGCCCGACCTCCGTTATGTCGATGGGGGTCATGCTATTCCAAGTGTATATGGCGGTACTCGTCGTTTGGCTGGCTAAAATTTATGAAAATGAACTGGTTGCTTTACAACAAAAATGGCTACCAAAATTCAATATTATTCCGCGCCTATTAGCCGTATTAAACCGCGCAATGCGTTTTCTCGATATTGTGATGCTCGTTCTTGCAGTATTGCTGGGAGCTTACACGGGATTTTTACTTTCTGCGCTAAAATCGTACCCATTCTTGAACAACCCACTACTACCCGCTTTATTTCTATTTTCAGGAATTTCTTCAGGAATTGCGGTAGCACTTATTGCATTAGCACTGCGCTATCGCAAAAATATTCATAACAACGAAACAGCCTTTTTACATCGTATTGAAGGCTTTGTCATTTGGCTAGAAATCTTCCTATTGACGGCTTTTTTTGTCGGTTTAGCTTTGGGGGATGACGGAAAAATCCGCTCGTTAATCGCTGCACTAGGTGGGGGATTCTGGACATGGTGGTTTTGGATAGGTGTTGTAGGCTGCGGCTTTATTGTGCCGTTACTCCTAAAAAAATGGATGGATAAAGGCCAAGGGGCAGCGAGAGTCTTCATTGTTAGCGGTGCCAGTCTGCTAGGCGTTTTTTGTTTACGTTTCTTTGTGTTATATGCCGGCCAGCTCACTGTTGCCTGACTCATTCGATAAGAAAGGTGATAATTGGAACTCATACTCCCTGAAATTGGCTTTATCTGCCTGATATTGGCACTGTGTATCGCTAGTTTTCATGCGTTGATCGGGTTTATTAGTCTCTTCCTACATGTTCCGGGGCATATGCCTCGGAGCGTGGTTTGGACTTACTTACCGTTTATTTTTCTCCTTATCGCTTATCTGTGTTTAACCATCAGCTTTATTCAAAGTAATTTTTCTGTCGTCTACGTGGCTCAGCATAGCCATCGTTTATCCCCTTTGTATATTAAAATTGCCGCAGTTTGGGGGGGACACGAGGGGTCCATATTTCTATGGTCACTGCTTATTTCGGGTTGGAGTGCTATCTTTGCTTGGCGCTATCGCCAACAACGTCACCATTTTTTCCCACTGACGCTATCCATGCTCGCGCTGTTCAATGCTGCCTTATTACTATTTATTATTTTCTATTCCGATCCATTTGTCCGAATTTTCCCACCCGCTATCGAAGGACGTGACCTCAATCCTATGTTGCAACATTGGGGGCTTATTTTGCATCCCCCATTATTATATTTAGGCTATAGCGGATTTATGTTGGTAACAGCCATAGCGTTGGCTTCTGTGCTAACAGGTCAATTTAATCAAACCACTGCATGGCTATGTTGGCGCTTTACTGTGCCAAGTTGGTGCATACTTACTATCGGAATTACACTAGGCTCGTGGTGGGCATACAGTGAATTAGGTTGGGGAGGTTGGTGGTTTTGGGACCCTGTTGAAAATGCCTCTTTACTCCCTTGGTTAAGTGCTAGCGCCCTACTTCATAGCCTAGCCGTTTCTAGACGTTCTGAGCAATTTAGCCACTGGTCAATTTTACTGGCCATGATGACGTTTATTTTATCCTTACTAGGTACCTTGATTGTACGCTCAGGGATCTTAATGTCTGTGCATGCTTTTGCCCTTGATAATGTTAGAGCTGTTCCCCTCTTTTTACTGTTTAGTTTTCTCAGTTTAATGACCTTATTGATTTATGGCTGGAAAGCGAAATACATCAATGCGCCATCATCAAGAATGAATAAACGTGAAATTTACTTATTACTCACGTTAATCCTATTTGTCACGGTCTTATTTATCGTGTTAACGGGTACACTTTACCCAATGCTGTACACCTTATTAGGCTGGGGGAAAATTTCTGTTGGTGCCCCTTATTTTAATCAATCACTGCTGCCGTTCGGCATATTGATGCTCTGTATTCTCGCATTTAGTGCATTTAATCCCCCATTTAAAAATAAATTAATGGATAAATGTCGGGGACTATTTATTATTTTATTTTGCGTAATCTTAAGCTTTATTCTGTGGGGACAAGGCTATGTGATTGCCTTTTCCTGTGGTTTCTTAATGGCTATTTTGCTTCTATTTTGGTTGCGCCCAATGACTACAATCCGCCAGCAACTGCCTGCTCTTCTTGCTCATACTGGCGTGATTATTTTTGCCGCAGGTATAGCCCTTTCCATCGGCAGTCGGCAAGAAACCAGTGTTAACCTTCCAGTAGGGCAATCAGTTTCTTTGGCCGGTTATCAATTTCAATTTACAGAGCTTAAATTGGACGCTGAATCTAATTACACAACCGAAAAAGCCATCATACACATTAGTCAAAGTAATCAATTACTGCATAACCTCGTCACCGAGCGGCGTTTTTATACTGCTCGCCAACAATTAATGATAGAACCAGGTATTTATTGGGGATGGATGCGTAACTGGTATGCGGTTTTAGGTGAAAAAACAGGCCCCGATAGTTATGCAATCCGTTTTTATGTGCAAGATGGTATTCAGTGGATTTGGGGAGGTGCATTGTTTATGTGCCTCGGCCTATTAGTGAACTGGCTAATAGGGAGACAAAAACATGTTTAGAATGCTATGTGCCATCTTCCTAATGACATTTTCTTTTATCGCAAATGCGCAGATTGTCGACACTTGGCAATTTAACTCAACGGCAGAGCAAGAGTATTCTTTGCAGATTGCCTCACAGTTGCGTTGCCCTCAGTGCCAAAACCAAAACTTACTAGAATCCAATGCTCCAACGGCGGTCAGCATGCGTCATCAAGTCTTTAAAATGGTGGCAGAAGGCAAAAAACAAGAGCAAATCTTGCAATATATGACCGAACGTTATGGTGATTTTGTTCTTTATAACCCGCCAGTTACACCCGGTACTGCGTTACTTTGGGGATTACCCTGCATTGCTCTAATCGGAATTTTATATTTCATGTTGCGGTTAGCTCGCTTACGAAAACGCCATGTAAGTTATAATAATCCACATGTTGCCAAAACCACTGAACAATTATTTCCTACAAAAATGGGCACTCCCCTGCCACCTAAAAACTATCGTATCAATATTCTACTTTTATTTTTATTGATTCTAGCCACCGTTAGCTACTTCTTTTTTCCTCGTTTTAAACTGGCTTATTTAGAATATCAACGCATTTCCGATCCTCTTTTATCATTTACACCATTACAACAAGAACAAAGTGACTTACTGCGCCTACAAAATGACATTCGTCAATCACCTAAAAACAGTGAACTATGGGCTATACTGGGTGAATATTATTTATATCAAAATAGCTATGACAATGCGCTGATAGCGTATCAAAGGGCACTTAAGTATCGTGGTGAAAATGCACAAATTTACTCTGCCATTGCAACCGTTTTATATTATCAAGCAGGACAACACCTCACTGATGATGCTCATGCTGTAATTAATAAAGCACTTAGTCTTGATAACAATGAAGTGACTGCACTCATGTTAATCGCTTCTGATGCCTTTATGAATGCAAATTACGAGAAAGCAATTAATATTTGGCAAAAGCTATTAGATAGTAATAGCCCTAGAATTAATCGCACCCAATTAATTGAAGCCATAAAAATGGCAAAAATAATGAATAATAAGAATTAATCACATATTTTTTGTATTAATATTTATCACGTACGGAATAAATACAAATTAAACGATCACCATAGTCATAACCCCATCAAGCTCTAATAGTGTCAATTCATTTAAATATGTAATTTTTCGTTTCTTATTGATTACCATTATTTCCTTTCTATATTACATCAAAAAAATTTATGTTAGATTGTCCTGTACAGAAGCCCAAAAGTGAACCTAAAACACATCAAACTAAGTGAAATTAGCGTAAATACTTTTGTTTATGAAAAGCTTAAACGTCATTTTACTTGAGTTAATTGGCCTTATAGGGTCACTAAAATAATCACATAAGAAATAAACACTATGAGAAATAAAATATTTTCAATCTTAGTCATTGGGCTTATTGCTGGTGCTTCCTTTATTGGAGGCGTTGCAAGTAACTACACTCCAGATTTGGGTATTGTTAAAAAATCACAAAAAGCAGTTGAAGACTTTTTAGCTTATCCTAAAACAGCCGAGTATAAAAATGTTAAATATCATGAAATAAGGGAAACGCTAGATCATGGTACGTTAGGCTATGTATGCGGTGAAGTTTTAATGTTTACAAGTCAAAACTCATATTCCTTTAAGCGTTTTATTGTTAAAACTTATCAGCATACTGATGGCCGCAACGTTGTTTCCATACCATTAATTGACACTAACGATAAAGAGTTCCCAGATAGTAATTTTAATGTCATTTGGTATAAATACTGTAATTAATAAAACCATTTAGTTTTTGCGAAACAATAACTATATTTCCTCATATATACATAAAATCATTTTAAATATTATATTTATATTTAATAGCTTCGCCATGAGCTAATATTTTTTTGTAGTTCTGATTAATTCAATGAACGAATAAGCTAAGACAGTATTAAGCAGTGTTTGATGAACAATGGTCAGGTGATTCCCCTATTTCCTTAAGCTACGGCATGTTTAGATAAAATATCGGCTTTTTATACCTTTTCCGCCATAACTTCATACTCTCAATAAAAATAACTATTCTGATAGCAATTCATTGTGGCTTGATATAAAGTCACAGCCTTTTTTCAAGGTACTGTTTTAGGAGGTAAAATGTTTATTGGTTTTGATTACGGTACATCCAACTGTGCAGTAGCTATTATGAGGGATGGGATACCGACGCTATTACCATTAGAAGGGAACAGTCATTATATTCCCTCCACGTTATGCGCTCCTACAAGAGAATCAGTATCAGAGCACTTATTTCGCTATTGTAAGATTTCACCATCAGATGATATTGGTCAACAATTATTAAAAAGATCTATCGCATTTAATCATGATGAAGGTATTGATTTAATGCCTGAAGATATTGTTTTTGGCCAGGCAGCTTTAGATTTATATCTCAGCGACCCAAGAGATGTTTATTACGTTAAATCACCTAAGTCATTTTTAGGTGCATCAGGCTTACACGAAACACAAATCAGCTTTTTTGAAGATCTTGTATGTGCCATGATGAAAAATATCAAAGATACTGCGGAACAGTCTTTACAAGATACCATCAGTGATACAGTAATTGGCCGTCCTATAAACTTTCATGGTCGAGGGGGCGAATTAGCAAATCAGCAAGCAGAGTCCATTTTATACCGAGCAGCAAAGCGTGCTGGTTTTAACAATATCATTTTCCAATTTGAGCCTGTTGCTGCTGGCCTTGAATATGAATCAACTTTAAATAGTGACCAGATAATCCTAGTTGTCGATATTGGAGGAGGAACAACAGATTGTTCTCTCATTCAAATGGGTCCGACCTACCGTAGCACGCAAGATAGAACGCCATCTTTATTAGCTCATAGTGGGCAACGAGTTGGTGGAAACGACCTGGATATTTACATTGCATTGAAACAACTAATGCAACTTTTTGGAATGGAAAGCCAATCTATTTCTGGTATAAAAATGCCTTTTTTACAATTTTGGAATCCTATTGCCATAAATAATGTTGAGGCTCAAAAAGAATTTTACTCAAGGCAAAATCTTTCTGCATTGACGCGTTTAAAACAAGAAGCCAAAGAACCTGAAAAGTTAGCTCGTTTACTCGAAGTTTATCATGAAACGCTAGGTTATAGTCTTGTACGTAAAGCAGAAGAAGCTAAAATTGCCTTATCTGACGACGTAAATTATCTCGCCCAAGTGAACCTGCTAAATGAAACTCTGGAAGTGAATATTCAACGAGATCATTTAATTGAATCAATCGAATCGCCAAAACGTAAAATGATTCAACTCGTAAGAGAAGCGGTTAACCAAGGTGGGGTACAACCTGATGCCATCTACATAACAGGAGGTAGTGCTCGTTCACCAATACTGCACCAAGCAATTGCCCAAGAATTACCAAATATTCCGATAGTGCGCGGAGATGACTTCGGCTCTGTCACAGCAGGGTTAACTCGCTGGGCTGAAGCGTGTTTCAAATAAAGTACACCATTTTCTAAGTCCAGCATCCAATAAAAGGTCATGTTTATCATTGCCTTTTATTGTATTTACATCTAAAAGATGTTGGTCGTAATCTAAAAATAAACAACCCTTTATTTATGTCCTAACGATATGATTTATATTCCGAGAATATTTGATTTAACATTAACACTATTACGCCTTTATAGAGTAATGAAAATAGATTCATATCCTATATTAATCGTAGACGAATAAGAATGTTCTTCCTTGGCCACTCCATATATACCTTCCTGAGTGATTTTTTAAAATCCTGTCGGTAGTAAACCACTAAGTGTTTATTTCTAAATGGAGTTCTTTGACTATTTAAAATAAATGCCGCACAAGGCGGCATTGAAGAAAACTATTTTTTAACTTTATGAACGATATCGAAGAACTTATCTTTATTATCTTGCTCCGGATAAATACGATAAGTATATTCTTCAGGCGTTACGGTGACATTTTCAACGACACGCGTAAATAACACTTCACCTTTATCATTTTTTGCAGTTAACGAACGGCTCTTACCATTCTCATCAAATGACCAATCACCTTTCATTTTAGGTTTGCCATCAAATGTGGTCATGTTAAAAGTGCCATCAGGATAATATTCTGCTAATCCAAAAAAGTTAGCGACTTGTTTATCATCCGCATTAACTACTTTTTTATCTTGATCTAATGCTTCTGTCGTTGTCCAAACTTTACCTACCATAATTTCTTCATAGGCATTTAGTTTATGTTCTGCATTTTGTGTTTGGCTTGCAGCTGAAGATGTAGCAGCTTGAATACCAAATGACATAGTAGATGCAACAGCAAATAATGTAGGTATCAATAATTTTTTCATTTTATTCCTCTTTATAAATTATAACAGCAAATCAATTTACTTTAAGGTAGATTAACCAGATGAGACTTATTATCAAAATGTTATTACGTTTATTTACACGAAAACATTTCGTTACAACTTAAATTTATAGTTTAATTAGCCGCTAAATGCAAATAAATACAAATAAACATACTCAACTCTTAGAACTGAGCAATTTATTAATTAGCCAATATCCCGCTTTACCTGGTGGATTATTCTTAGACCAAACTAAATCAACATCAATTTTACGGGGCCATAAATCATAATTAAGGCTAACTAATAAATCATGCCCGAATTGTTTTACTAACCAAGTTGGCAATATCGCCCACCCTGTACCTTGTTCTGCCATTTCTAACAATAATAAATAGTTAGGGGCTAACCAATTTTTTTCACTATTAATTATCGTTTGGCTACTGCTATTTAATCGTAACTGGCGCGTCATCGTTAAATGTTGATATGTCACCTTAATTTCTTTTGCCAGAGGATGGCTTTTTAAAACATATAATCCTAATTCCCCTTGGACAGGTAAACGAGAAAATGAAATATCCGCAGGATACTCCGTACGAGACTCCATCATTCCCACATGAGCTTGTTGGTTTTGGATCATGTCAATGACAGCATTATTTTCCGCAATTAAAAATTCAAACTCAATATGCGGAAACTGCCGATCTAATGTTTTCAGGATATGCTCTGCATGAGGAGGCTGGTAAATATCAGAAAAAGCACAACTTAACCTCGGTTCAATATCTGGTGATAATTCGACACGTAAAGCTTGTAAGCGCTCATCCGCTGATAAAATATCCTCAACTAAACTTAATACTTTTCGTCCTGCAAAGGTTAATGTTGACTCACGCCCTTGCCTATCGAACAGAGCAAATCCCATATCATCTTCAAAGCCACTGATGGTAGCACTAACTGTCGATTGGCTTTTATTTAGTTTTCGAGCTGCTGCCGAGAAAGACTTTAGCGATGCAGCTTCCACAAAGGTACGCAATGTTTCTATAGAATAACTCATAAGGTATCGGTTTTTTCGATGGCAGTCATTTTGTATATATATAAAAAAAAGCAAATAATTGCACTCGTTTTTTATCAATATATTAATTTATCATGTAGTTGAGGTAGTTATGAGCAGGTATACAAAAACATTAACTGAACGAATTTTTCATGCAGTTTCATTTGAAGTCATCGCGATAGCAATAACTGCACCGATCAGTGCGTGGCTTTTAGGACGCTCAATCTTTCAAATGGGTACTGTTGCTATTGTATTATCAACGTTGGCTATGCTATTGAACTTATTCTATAACCTGCTGTTTGACCGCTATTGGCCCCTGTCTAAAGGTCCCCGACCGGCTAAAGTTCGAGTCGCTCATGCGGTTGGATTCGAATTAAGTTTCGTAATCTTAGGCGTACCTATGCTTGCATTTTTATTAAAAATGTCTCTATGGGATGCATTTATCTTAGAAGTCGGCTTTTTTACCTTCTTCTTATTCTATACCTATGCATTCAACCTACTATATGACATTTTGCGCGATCGCTGGTTTGCGAACCAAGAAAAACAAATTAGTGCGACAAAAGCACAATAAATTATTCACAACACCGCACGTATCACAAGTGCGGTGTTGCTCAGAAAAATAATTTACGGCTTCAACTATAACGACTGACTTGACAATTTCGGCCAACAATAGCGACCTCATTTTCCATTCACTTCCATTTTAGTTACCCTTTTTTAATCACGAATGCGTTTTATGCATTTATCGTTTGCACAGATATCAATTTTACCCTGCAACACATTAGCCTATATTGTCGCTATTCCAATAAGTGCTCGTCATATTTCAGATTGCAGGAAGGTACTGATGCAATGTGGCTTCTCCACATTGCTATTAAACCAACTCGGTTCCTATTATTGAGCTCCTACCTGCAAATTGAATTGTTTTGAGTATTGATAGCCTACTTAAAAGTATTCAAAGGTATTTAAATGAACAAACTAATGATTTCCGCTGCACTTTTGCTGATCTGCAGTATAAGCGCGCAGGCTGATATCACAGCCCATCAAAATGCAATTATTTCATTGAGCTTTACTGAAAATAATACTTCTCACGCTAATGAAGCCGCTATTGCAGCACATGCTAAAGCCGCTAATTTAGAAAAAAGTGAAATTAAAGATATTGCTAAATCTTTTTCACAAATGACACCTCATGAAAAAGCAGTAGCCGCATTAAACTTTACAGAAAATAATACGTCACATGGGACTCAGTTAGCAATAAAATCCCATATTAATGCAGGCCAATTACCTACGAGTAAAGTTAATGGGATGGCTAAACACTTTTCTGCAATGGATAACCATGAAAAAGCTGCAGTGGCATTAAGTTTTACTGAAAATAACCAATCTCCAGCAATAATTTATGCTATTGAACAACATTTAAAACAGAGTCAAACAAAGTAACTAAGAAGGTTATCACGATTTATCACACAGTTAACCTCTCCAAGGCTTGGTATTTACTAAGCCTTTTTTTAGCAATCATCCTAAATTCATTTTTATTATCAGCAGCCCTTCAAATGATGATATTAAATTTAATTAGTGCTAAATGAAAATAATAATTATTTATAATAATAAATAACGTTCCATAAACCATTAACAATAATATGTTTTACAGGTGATAATATCATATATCATTAAAACAAAGTTAATATACAATGAAAACAGTTAATTTTTCAGAATAATAAATATCAAAGTAGAAAAACTTAATTAAATTCCAATCAAATTCTAAAAAAAATCTCTTTACTCACTTTAAAAAGCCAAATATAGAGAAATATTTTCCAAATGAAACATAAAATTAACATGATATATTTTCAAAATATAAACGGGTTAATTTTAAAATCAATAAAATCAATATCTTTATATAAATTCAATTCTTAAGGATAACTATTTATTATAAAAAAGTTATCAATTCAATAATTATATATTCATTGATGTGACGCAAAAAATGATGATAAACCAAGAGTAATATGGCCAGTGAAACCCATATATTTAATATGGTTATAAAGGGTCATTTCAATGAACACAAAAAATAAATTATTAAATAGCCCAATTTCAAGGCGTCATGTTCTGAAATCAGGTGCTGCTGGAGGACTCATTACCGCTGTAGGTGGTTTGTCTCTCCCTTTTAATGCAAAAGCAATCGATGACATGTCAAATTCAACAACACCGGAAGATAAAGTTGTCTGGAGTTCATGCACTGTCAACTGTGGTAGTCGCTGTTTATTGCGCCTCCATGTCCGAGATGACGAAGTTTATTGGGTAGAATCTGATAATACTGGCAAAGACGAATATGGGAAGCATCAAGTTAGAGCATGCTTACGTGGTCGCTCAATTCGACGTCGAATGAATCACCCTGATAGATTGAAATACCCAATGAAAAGGGTTGGTAAACGTGGTGAAGGCAAGTTTGTTCGCATTTCATGGGAAGAAGCTCTCGACACCGTCAGTGATAGTCTACGCAATACGTTAAAGAATTATGGTAACGAATCTGTTCATGTTCTCTACGGTACAGGGGTCGATGGCGGTAATATTACTAACTCCAATGTGCCATACCGTTTGATGAATTCATGCGGTGGATTCTTAAGTCGCTATGGGAGTTATAGTACAGCACAGATCCAAGCAGGTATGGAATATCTTTATGGCTCACAAGAGGCTAATAGTCCCGATGATATTGCCAATACAAAACTTGTTGTGATGTTTGGTAATAATCCAGCAGAAACACGTATGAGTGGGGGCGGCGTTACCTATTATGTTGAGCAGGCTCGCGAACGTTCAAACGCACGTATGATAGTTATTGACCCTCGTTATAATGATACCGCAGCAGGCCGCGAGGATGAATGGTTACCAATCCGTCCAGGAACAGACGGTGCACTCGCTGCGGCATTAGCCTATATTATTATTACCGAAGATATGGTCGACCACGCATTCGTTAATAAATATTGTGTTGGCTACGACGAAAAAACACTACCAAGTTCGGCGCCTCGTAACGGTCATTATAAAGCATATATCCTCGGTGACGGTGCAGATGGTATTGCTAAAACACCACAATGGGCGTCGAAAATTACAGGTATCCCCACCGATAAAATAATCAAGCTGGCTCGTGAAATAGGTCAAGCCAAACCCGCCTATATCGTACAAGGATGGGGACCTCAACGTCATTCAAATGGCGAGCAAACTGCCCGTGCAATCGCAATGCTGGCAATTATTACTGGCAATGTCGGGATCAGCGGAGGAAATTCAGGCTGCCGAGAAGGCACTTATGATTCAGGCGTAGAGTGGTTTCCAATGCTCAATAATCCTGTAAAAACACAAATCTCTGTTTTTACTTGGACAGATGCCATTGAACGCGGAGCAGAAATGACCGCCATCCATGATGGCATTAAAGGCAAAGATAAGCTAGATGTCCCTATTAAGTTTCTCTGGTGCTACGCGAGTAATACTCTCATTAACCAACACAGTGAAATTGCTCGCACGCATGAAATCCTCCAAGATGACACCAAATGTGAAATGATTGTCGGCATCGACCACTTTATGACCGCATCTGCCAAGTACTGCGATATTTTACTGCCTGATTTAATGCCTACGGAACAAGAAGACCTTATTCCAAGTGAATCTGCTGGTAATATGTCCTATATGATACTTGGTCAACCTGCCACCAGTGCTAAATTTGAACGCCGCCCCATTTATGAAATCCTGTCAGAAATAGCAAAACGTTTAGGGCCAGATATTGAACAAAGATTCACCGAAGGCCGCACTCAACATGAATGGATTAAATATTTATGTGAGAAAAGCCGTGAACGCTTCCCTGACATGCCGACTTATGAAGAAATGAAAACCATCGGTATTTTTAAACATAAATGCCCTGATGAACATGTCATTGGCTTCAAAGCATTCCGTGATGATCCACAGCATAATCCTCTAAATACACCATCAGGAAAAATCGAAGTTTATTCTGAAAGGCTAGCTGAAATCGCCCAAAACTGGCAATTAGCCCCTGATGATGTGATTGACCCCTTGCCTATTTATGCCGAGGGTTTTGAAAGCTATCACGATAAATTACGCGAAAAGTATCCATTACAAATGACTGGGTTTCACTATAAGGCTCGAACTCATTCAAGTTACGGCAATATTGATATTTTAAAACAAGCCTGCCGCCAAGAAATTTGGATAAACCCAATTGATGCGAAAGCGCGGGGGATTGAGCAAGGTGATTTAGTGAAGGTGTTTAATGACCGCGGAGAAGTGCATATTCCAGCGAAAGTTACCCCGCGGATCATACCGGGTGTAACCGCGATGGGACAAGGGGCTTGGCTTGATGCCGATATGTTTGGGAAAAAAATAGACCAAGGTGGATGCATTAATGTCCTGACAACTCAGCGGCCTTCTCCACTTGCAAAAGGTAACCCACAACATACTAATTTAGTGGAAATAGTCAAACTGTAAGGAGCCCGACATGTCACAACAATATGGTTTTTATATTGATATACAACGTTGTACGGGCTGTAAAACTTGCGAACTTGCCTGTAAAGACTTTAAAAATTTATCGACTGACGTGCATTTTCGCCGGATCTATGAATATGCAGGTGGTGATTGGGCTGAACAAAATGGTGCATGGCACCAAAATGTTTTCTCATATTATCTTTCTATTTCATGTAATCACTGTGAAGACCCTGCTTGCGTAAAGGTTTGCCCGAGCGGCGCTATGCATAAACGCGAGGACGGGTTCGTCATTGTTAATGAAACTGTTTGTATCGGTTGTCGATACTGCCATATGGCGTGTCCATATAGTGCCCCGCAATTTGATGCGGCTAAAGGACACATGACGAAATGTGATGGGTGTTATGAACGCGTCGCTGAAGGTAAAAAGCCAATTTGTGTTGAATCTTGCCCATTGCGTGCGCTCGATTTCGGCCCTATCGATGAATTACGCGCTAAACACGGTTCAATCAATGAAATAGCCCCCTTACCCGCTGCGCATTATACCAAGCCCAATATCGTCTTAAACCTCAATGCAAATTGCCGCCCTGTTGGTGACACCACAGGTTATTTAGCTAACCCGGAGGAAGTTTAAAATGGGAGCAGGTTTACATGAATATCCTTTAATACTCTTTACCGTTATAGGCCAAAGCGTCGCTGGTGCATTTATCTTAATGGCGCTGGTTCTATTGGTTAAACCCTCCCCTGAATACCACCATAAAATTGTGATGAGTATGTTCGGTTTATGGGTATTGATGGGAATTGGCTTTTTGTTGTCAATGCTACATATGGGCTCACCATTACGTGCCTTTAACTCAATGCTACGCTTTGGGCATTCCGCGCTCAGTAACGAAATTGTTGCAGGTGCAACCTTTTTTGCTTTAGGCGGCCTCTACTGGCTATTCTCTTTTTTAAAAAAAATGCCCAAAGGACTCAGTATAATTTGGCTAATAGTCACAATTATATCAGCCGCGCTATTTGTTTACGCAATATCGCGGGTTTATCAAATTGATACTGTACCAACTTGGTTTAACTCCTACGGTAGTTTGCAATTTATCCTAACAAGTTTAATTACAGGCCCCATTCTGGCTATTTTTTTATTACGCATCGCAAATTATGATGTTAATAGTATCCGTTTTTTCGCTTTAATCAGTATTGTCGCCGTTATTGCTAGTAGCATCCTAGTAACTGCTCAGGGATTTGAATTAGGTTCTATTCAAAGCTCTGTTCAAAAAGCATCACAACTTGTTCCTGATTATGCCGCTTTAATGGGGTGGCGTACGGTCTGTTTATCACTCGGTTTAGCTTTTTGGATTTACCCATATTGCAAAATGAAAAAACCTTCAATTACAGGATTGCTAGTTGCTGTTCTACTGGTCATCTTTGGGGAATTTATTGGTAGAGGTATTTTTTACGGATTGCATATGACGGTTGGTATGGCGATAGCAGGTTAATCGTTATTCAATACTATTTATTCGCGATGATAAGGAGAGACTCTCTTCTTATCATCGACAAAGATAAAATGTTTCGTTACGATCGTATTAAAAATCGTATTTAATATACCCAGTGGATAAGTATGGAACAAAAATTATTGGCAGATTTTTCACTTTGCACACAAGCTTTAGGTGCATTATTTTACTATGACCCCGCCGATCCTCGTATTAGTAATCTCATTCACTTATTCAGCTCCAGCGAATGGTTAGTGGAGTGGCCATTTACTCATGATTATGATTGTCTACAAATTGACAAACGCTTTCAAGAAGGCCTAAATAATTCTGAATTATTACAAGATGCCTATCAACGCTTATTTATCGGCCCTTATGCACTGCCAGCACCACCTTGGGGCTCTGTTTATCTCGATAAAGAAAATGTTCTTTTTGGTATTTCTACTCTTGAATTGCGGGCATGGCTACGTAATAACCAAATCAATATTGAATTAAATCAAAATGAGCCTGAAGACCATGTCGGCTTGTTATTCTTACTGACTGCGTGGATTATTGAAAATAAACCCGAGTTGCTACGTGAGTTTTTAGAAATTCATTTTTTACCGTGGGTCTATCGTTATTTAGAAAAAATGCAATTACAAAGTGGTCATGAGTTTTATGAAGCGGCATCATTATTAGCCACTGAAACTTTAAAACACATCCAACAAGCCGCACAACTAACCCCTGTGAGTAAAGAAATTTGTCTTTAGCCTTTTTGATTAAGTACTAGAGAGAAAGGGACTACTCATGATCAAATCAGGCGGTTACTAACCACGGCCTAAAAGCAGTGCACCTATAACTTGGCTTTTAGATGATAATTTAGCCAAATAGGTGCTATCATGGGTGGGTGAGGATAAAACTGCCTGAATGTAATGGGAGCATAAATATCCCATAACATTAATGCGTCTCTCTATTGATTGACATACCTAACCATCAAGACATACGATTTCGAAAGTATCAAAATCGATAAAAGCCACGAAATAAATTAAACGCTTACTCTTCAATAAATCTTAGTTTAAAAGAGCGATGATCGGTGGGTAAATAGCAATTTATGCAAGAAAAGAGGCATATTTTATCCTACGACAATGAGGCACACCTGAAGATTATTTTCTAATATCACAATAAGGAGAAAAATGCGCTAAACTACACGGGTAAGTAAAAATAAATATTTTAATTTAGTCGTTTTTCTCATTTAACAAGCTAAGATAAAACATCATGACAGCATCTAATAAAAAGAACTTAACAATCAATGATATTGCTATGTTATGTAATGTTAGCAAGTCAACAGTTTCTCGTGTCTTAAATAAAGATCCTATGGTAAATGAAGAGACACGGCAAAAAGTCACAAAAGTAATTGAAAATTATCAATTTACTCCTTCAAAGTCAGCACGAGCAATGCGTGGTCATTCAAACCGTTCCTTTGGTATCATAATGACTCGACTTGATTCCTACTCAGAAAATCAAGCGGTTAGCTCAATGCTACCTATTTTCTATCAAAATGGCATTGACCCAATTATTTTAGAGAGCCAATTTAAAGTGGAAAAAGTAGAAGAACATTTAGCAATGCTATCAAAACAAAAATTAGACGGCGTTGTTCTTTTTTCTTTTTCAGGCATTGACGCTAATATGTTAGCCAATTGGCGACAAAAAATGATAGTGATAGCACGTCCATTAGAAGGCTTTGTGTCTGTCTGCCATGACGATGAAAAAGCAGTTAAAAATTTGATGACGTATTTTCATCAGCAAAAAAAATATCAAAAAATCAGTTATGTTGGTATACATACGAGTGATGAAACGACAGGGCTTCGTCGCTATCAATCTTATCTAGAGTATTGTCAGCAGCATCACCTCGCCCCTCAAGCGCAATTGGGGGAAATGAGTTATCAAAGTGGTTATTTATTAGCAAAAGGGGCAGTAGAAAGCGAGCCAGATGCTATTTTATGTGCCACAGACTCTCTTGCATTTGGCGTGCAAAAGTTTTTATATGAACACAATATCATGAATATTGAAGTCGCATGCATAGGCCGTAATGACCTCCTTTCTTTTTTATTTCCACAGACAAAAATCTATCGTTTAGGTTTCCGTGAAACGGGAAAAGAAGTCGCTAATTTGTTGATCAAAATGATGAAATCGGAAATAAAACCACAAAAAATCATTATTTCTAGCGATGAACTCAATATATAATTTTTAATCATCATTGATTATATATTGTGACTTACTTCAATTTATGGGAACGTTCCCGTTGATGAAGATAAATAAGAGGATATATTAAAAAAACAAATCCACTATGAGATAAAAAATATGCCTGAACTCAAAAATGAAAAGGTCATTGATGAGCTAATAACTCTGCTTGGAGGTAATAGCAATATTGTTAGCCTTTCTCATTGCTTAACAAGATTACGATTTGTTCTTAATAACCCTAGCATTGCTGATATAGACAAAATTAAAGAAATTCCCTTTGTTAAAGGGTGTTTTAATAATGCCGGGCAATTCCAAGTTATTATTGGAATGGATGTTGATGCTTATTATAAAATAATAACAAAAAAACTCGCATTAGAACCCAAAAGTAAAGATGAAGTTAAATCTGAAGCTAAAAGAAACATGGGGTTTTGGCAACGATTAATTGCAAATTTAGCTGAGATATTCGTCCCATTATTACCTATATTAATTAGTGGTGGCTTACTCTTAGGGCTGCGTAACATTATTGGTGAAATGCCAATATCCGATAATAAAACTTTAACCGATTTCTATCCTTGGTTAAAACCAATCTATGATTTCTTATGGCTGCCTTGTGAAGCCATATTCCATTTCTTACCTGTCAGTATATGTTGGTCTTGTACTAAAAAAATGGGAGGAACACCATCCCTTGGATTAGTTCTTGGGATAACATTAGTTTCGCCACAATTAATGAATGCGTATAACTTAGGAACTCAAATTCCAGATGTTTGGGACTTTGGATTATTCACTGTTGCTAAAGTTGGTTATCAAGCGCAAGTTATTCCATCTATATTAGCAGGGTTATTCCTTGGCTGGATTGAAACAAAATTACGTCGTTATATTCCTGATTATTTAAAATTAGTTATTGTACCTATCGTTGCACTCGTTTTTTCGGTTGCAGTTGCACATATTATTTTAGGGCCTTTAGGAAGATCGATAGGTAATGGAATTGCTGAGGTTATTAAACTATTGATGCTAGGTGATTTCGCACCAATAGGTTCCGCTATTTTTGGTTTCTTTTACTCACCGATGGTCATTACAGGCTTACATCATACAACTTTAGCTATTGATTTACAGATGACACAAAGCTATGGCGGAACACCTATTTGGCCAATTATTGCATTATCGAATATTGCACAAGCATCCGCGGTTGTCGGTATTATTATTGTCTCACGTAAACACAGTAAAAATGAAAAAGAAATCACCGTACCTGCTGCTATATCTGCATATTTAGGGGTAACTGAACCTGCCATGTATGGGGTTAATTTAAAATATGGTTTTCCTATGTTATGCGCAATGATAGGTTCCGCGCTTGCTGGATTGATTTGTGGCTTAAATCATGTTCTATCTAATGGAATTGGTGTTGGCGGGCTACCTGGCATTCTGTCAATACAACCTACCTATTGGATAGTCTATTTATTTGCAATGCTTGTTTCTATTGTGGTTCCTATTGGGTTAACGATTGCAGCTTATCGCTATAAAGAAAGAAAAGGCACATTACAAGTTAATTAATCTACTATCGAGTTAAAGGTTTAATATGAAATATTTATTGATTTTTTTTTCTAGCACAGACGTATCCATTGAATGTGAAAAGAAAAAATATAGTTATTCATTTAATACAGCGAATAGTACGTATAAAGATTGGCTAGCCTTAATGGATAAGTTGAAACACGATTTCCAATCGATTAAAGGTGGTGTGATATTTTTATCCGAAAGTGAATATCAACCTAGTGTAATTAAGACGAAAGATAATAAATTTATTGAATTAGCGTCTATATTCACGGAGTCGTTAAATCACCCCTTTATTTATAGTACGAAAACATCACTAGATAATTATTTAGAACTAGAGAAACAATTAGAGCATAAAGAAAATGAATTAACATGGAGTATTGAGTATTCTGGACTACCATCAGGAAAAGATGAATATTGTCAGGAATCTTTACTCACGGTGGGTAATGGATATATTGGGTTACGTGGTACATTGCCTGAAATGACTATCAGCAATGATTATTATCCTGCTACCTATATTGCGGGACTATATAATCAAGCAGAGTCCCAAATAGAAGACCATAACGTTATTAATGAAGACTTTGTGAATGCACCAAATGGTCAATATATCACTTTGCAAATTGATGGAGAGGAAGCAATTCATCCCAGTAACGTTAAGACATTAAGCTGCCAACGTCATCTCAATTTAAAAACAGGTGTCATGTCTTCAGAATGGACTGTAGAAACAGCTAAAGGAAAACAAATTCGTATTCAGAGCTATAAATTTACAAATATGGAGAGTATGTCTTATTACTGTATCCAGTATCAATTCACACCGCTAAATTTCTCAGGTGAAATAAAGATTATTACCAAGTTAGAAGGTAATACATATAATTCTGGTGTAGAGCGTTATCGGAGCCTAAACCCTCATCATTACCATGTGTTAGCTTGTGAATCATCTAAGCAACGTGCACATATATTAGCAAAAACCAATCAATCTCAAATTAATATTGGTATTGCTTCAATAATTAGTGGTGATTTCTTTTCACCGCAAGATATTGTTTGCAATTTAACTGAGTCTGTTGTGGAGCAATCTATTGTCGTAATGGCTAAGCAAGATGAGGTCTATACGCTTGAAAAGAGTGTCGCGATAGCCACATCAACGGCTTACCCTGACAGTTGGCAAGATGTTGTAAATTGGCAACACCCTTCTGTACAGTCTCAATTAACACAGAGCCAGCAAGCGTGGAATACGCTATGGGATAGTGCAGATATTGTAGTAAAAGGTGATTTAATGACGCAGAAATTATTGCGTTTGCATACTTATCATTTACTCTCTTCGGCATCACCTTATAGCAATGAAAAGAATCAACTAGATGTCTCCGTCACAGCACGAGGACTGCATGGTGAAGCATATCGTGGCCATATATTTTGGGATGAAATATTTATTTTCCCATTTTATATCATGCATTTCCCTAAAACGGCTCGTCAGCTTTTATGTTACCGCTACTTAAGGTTAGACGCTGCACGTGCAGCGGCGAAAGCAGAAGGTTGGCAAGGCGCAATGTTCCCATGGCAATCAGGTCACGATGGTAGTGAACAAACACAAGTTCTGCATTTAAATCCACTTTCTGGGCAATGGGACCCTGATTATAGCTGTCGACAACGCCATGTTTCTTTAGCCATTGCTTATAATGTTTGGCTATACTGGCGTAATACCCATGATCATGCATTTATGGAGGATTACGGGCTAGAGCTATTAAAAGAGATTGCTGAATTTTGGATTAGTATGTGTCAGTGGGATGAAAAAGACCAACGATTCCATATTAGTGGAGTAATGGGACCTGATGAGTTCCATGAAAAATATCCTGATGCAGAAGACGGTGGTTTAAAAGACAACGCATATACCAACTTGATGGTTGCTTGGTTATTTAATGAAATGATTGATTTTTATCATAATAATCATTTTACTACTCGTCTTAAAAAATTAGGTTTTAACCAATCAAAATTGAATCAAATTCAGCAAATTAAAACACATATTGCTATTACACTTGATCATAATGAAATTATTGAGCAGTTTGCAGGTTACTTTGAACTTGAAGATCTAGATTGGGATAGTTATCGACAAAAATACGACAATATTTATCGAATGGATAGAATATTACGTAAAGAAAATAAATCTGCGGATGACTTTAAAGTGGCTAAACAAGCAGATACTTTAATGTTGTTTAATAATTTAGATAAAAAGACGGTGAAGTCATTAATTGAATCTCTTGGTTACCCTCTATCAGATAAGTTTGCACAAAAAAACCTACATTATTATCTTGAACGTACTTCTCACGGGTCTACATTATCTCGGATTGTCCATGCGTATTTAGCAGAGCAAATAAGCTTACATGATTTATCATGGACGCTATATAAGGACGCATTGTATTCTGATTATAATGACATTCAAGGAGGAACAACCGCTGAGGGTATTCATACCGGTGTAATGGCTGCAACTCTAAATACAACTATTATGGCTTATGCAGGGGTCGACATTCGCCATTGCACATTAAAGGTTAACCCATCCTTACCTAAAAAATGGGATAGACTCAACTTCAAATTAACACATAAAAATATTGTATATCACTTAGATATTACCCATGAAAAAGTATCAGTAGTGAGTGATAGATCGAGCAATATATATATTAACAATAACAATTATAGTTTGGATAAAAATATTATTTTTTCTCTTAATTATAATAAAGGTAAATAAAGATGGTTAAAGGACTGATATTTGATCTTGATGGCGTTATTGTTGATACAGCAGGATATCACTATTTAGCATGGAAACAACTTGCTGGTGAGATAGGTATATCTATTGATAAAGAATTTAATCAAAGTTTAAAGGGAATTAGTCGAATAGAGTCATTAGATAAAATTTTGATTTATGGTAATAAGGAACACATATACTCTGCTGATGAAAAAAACAGGTTGGCGATGAGAAAGAATGAGTATTATCTAAAATTATTAGATAAAATTAGCCCTAATGATATTTTACCTGGCGTATTGGAATTAATAACTAAAGCTAATGAATATCATATACCTTGTGCAATTGCTTCAGCATCTCAAAATGCACCTGCGATATTAAAGAAACTCGGTATCGATAATTACTTTGCAGCTATCGTTGATCCAACGACCTTAAAAAAAGGGAAACCTGACCCAGAAATTTTTTTAAAAGCTGCCGAGCTTATTCATGTTCCCCCCGAATACTGCATTGGATTTGAAGATGCCGAGGCTGGAATTCAAGCATTGAAAAAGTCGAACATTTACTCTATCGGCATTATCGCGGAAGGGCCATTACCTGAAGCTGATCAGGTTTATTATTCATTATCAGAAATTGACTTAAACATGCTATTTAAATAAAAAATATAAAATATATTTTGTTGATATTAAAAAATAAAGAAAGGGATAATTTGATGAATATTAAAAAGCTAGCCATTGCTATTAATTTAGGAATAATTGTATCTATTTCTGCCCAAGCAAATACAAGTACACTATCAATAGAGGAACGTTTAGCACTTTTAGAAAAAAGAACACTTGCGGCAGAGAAACGAGCTGAACTTGCTGAGCAAAAAGCCGCAAACTTAGAAAAAACATTACAAAATAATACTGCTTTTAAACAACAGAAAAACGCTCAGCCTGCTCAAGGTCAATTAACCACAGCCGTAGTGGAATCATCATCGATAAATAATTCACCGCATCTTATAGAGACAAATAGCCAATATGGAAAATTGAAACTGTATGGTGATGTTGAGTTCAATACAGATATGAGTAGTAAAAAGGGACAATTAACCTCAATTAATACTCAATCAGGTAAAGATAAAGATTTTGGTGATTATGATAAATGGGGTATTAATGGGCGAATTTTAATTGGATTAGATGGTGAACGTGTTCTAGATAATAAAAACTATGCAGGATTTAGCGTCCAACCATTAGCTAATATTGATGGTAATGTTAATTTGGATGATGCCGCATTCTTCTTCGGTAAAAAAGAAAGCTGGCAAATAAAATTAGGGCGTTATGAAGCCTATGATATGTTCCCTCTAAACCAAGATACTTTTATTGAGTATTCTGGAAATACTGCAAATGATACTTATAGTGATGGATTCGGCTATATTTATATGATGAAAGAAGGTAGAGGTCGAACAAATAGCGGTGGTAGCATGATGTTTAATACCAGTAATGATAATTGGTATTTTGAAACAAATTTCCTAATTGAAGATGGTACAAGTATTTTCACCGACAGTGAGTACCATGGACGCAAACAAACAAATAAGAAAAATGTTGTCTATGTTCGCCCTGTCATTGCTTGGAATAAAAATAATGTTAAAATCGCAGCCGCATTAGAAAGTAATGTTATAAATAATGCATATGGATATGAAGATAAAAACACAGGTAAATTTAAAGACCAATCTAAGCGTAATGGTTATGGCTTAACATTAGGTTGGGATAGCTTACAAGATGACCCATTAAATGGCCTCGTAGTAAATTGGAATACCGCATACTTAGATGCTAGCTCAGAGAAAGATTTTACCACAGGTGCGAATATTTTATGGCGTCGTTTACAATTAGGTTATATCTATGCTCATAATGATATTAAATCATATGCGTTAAACGATTCAAACAATGTAAATAACGAAGTTATATTTGGCCCAGGGAAATATGATATTCATACGATTTATTCATCTTATGAGCTGCCAAATATACTAGATATGAATAATTTCAAAATTTACTTAGGTGCATATTATTCTGTTATTGACGGTAAAGATATTGATGTGAAAAGTAGTGATAAAAATAGATATGGCGCACGTGCGAGATTTAAATATTTCTTTTAATATAGGCTATTAAGCTTAGGTGAAACAAAAAAGCTACTGGCACTAGTCAGTAGCTTTTGCATGGTAAAACATCAAATATTTGGGAACAGCCTTAAGCGACTACGTATCTTAGCTTATCAACTGAAACACTGTAGCGGTAGCGCAATAGTTCATCATTATAATGATCGCCCCAGTCAGCAAGACGACATCAAAAATACCTCATTAATGTATCTCTCTACTGTTCGAGGTTTCTAACCATGAGCAAAAAGCATACTGAGACCTTGGAATAGGTTGTAGTTCATAAATCAATTTATTATTAATAATAATATTTGACCCCATCGATGAATGTCACTCAAAGTGAGTATTCGCGGTAGCAAAGCTGTATCCGTTTTAATGTAAATGTATTATCGAGTTTAATTGCGTATTTATTCAAAATAAAAGTCGAAAATTAACACCTTTCTGCACAAAACGCTTTTTTATATCGTTCTAAAGCTAGCTAATAATGAAACAACCAAACTCACCATGAGCCCGTCGTGTTCCCCCTAACTAAACCTTTCGCTCTGATTAAACGTTGTTCTTCTGTGTACTGCATGAAAAAGAGAAAAAATCTTCTAGGTATCTAGAAAATAATTAAATCCCCCCTTTACATTGATAAAAAATCAAAAAATAAAAATTAAATAGTAGAAAATTATCATCTAATCCATAGAAAAAACACAATTTAACAACTCACCAACATATTAATTTGACATAAATCTATATTTACAATTAAATAATTAATTTTTCTTAATAAAATAAATTTTTCTATAATTTAATATAAAAACCAGATAGTTAGATAAAATTAGCATTCAGACTTGTAAATAAATTATTTACTATGATACAGTCAAAAAATACCTATAGTACTAGGTATTCAATTTATTAACTTCTCGCTCTTCTGAGTAAAAATATATCGTAGAATTAAACTCGATAAAGTTAATTAATGACATTAGAAAACCATAAGAATGATAAAATTTTTTTACAGTTTTTATTGGTTTTTTTTAATTTAATGCGTTTTAGCTAAAAACTATGACATTTAAAGAAAAGGAATAATACTTAAATTTCACTTATCACCTTCATTATATTCTAAACAAAGAAAAAGCAAACCAATCACAATGAATATATTAAATTTACAACAAACACAATGTTAGGAAGCCATAATGACTAATCATTTTTTAGTGCATGAATCAGCCATGCTAGAACTGTTGGAAACTGTCGTTAATATCGAATCAGGCTCTTATGATAAAATCGGTGTTGATAACCACGCTGCATTTTGGTGCGAAAAATATAAGCAAATGGGCTTTGAAGTTGAAGTTATTAAAAATGAAACACTGGGTAATAACTATCGTATTTATTATCCATCAGAGCAAGCGGATATATTAATTTTATTGCACTTAGATACCGTATTTCCTAAAGGTACGGTTGCAGAACGCCCATTTAGCATCGAGGGCGACCGTGCTTATGGCCCTGGAGTCATCGATATGAAAGGCAGCCATGTCATGGTCTACCAAGTCATGAAACAATTGTACGACAACCAAGATAGCCGTTATAAAAAAATTGAAGTCTTACTCAACTGTGATGAAGAAATTGGTTCTATTTCATCTCGAGGCATCATCGAAAAATGCGCATTAGGCAAACGTTATGCTCTAGTTATGGAACCTGCTCGTGCTAATGGCGCTATTGTCAGTGCTCGTCGTGGCGTGGGAACTTATGTGTTGAATATCGAAGGAAAAGCCTCACATTCAGGGATTGCCCCTGAAGCGGGTATTAGCGCAATTCAAGAGTTATCGCATAAGATTCAAAGCTTACACGCACTTTCCGCCCATGACCAAGGCCTGTCCGTTAACGTGGGTTTAATTTCAGGTGGCACTTCTGTCAACACCGTAGCCCCTAATGCCAGAGCCGAAATTGATGTTCGTATCTCTTCTGATGAACAAGGAATCGAGATCGACAAACAAGTCAGGGATGTTTGCTCTCAGCCTATATTAGATGGCATCAAACTCACCTTAACGGGGGGGATCAATCGCCCACCAATGGTGAAAACAGAAGAAAGTAGCGTCCTTATTAGCATCATAAAAGAAGAAGCAGCCCGTTTAAATATAGACTTACAAGATGTCTCTACGGGCGGGGGATCTGACGCCTCATTTACCGCAGGTGTCGGTACTGCCACAGTCGATGGACTAGGTCCAATTGGTGGCTATCAGCACAGTGACAAAGAATACCTAGAAATCCCTTCGCTCACTGAACGTGCCCAGCTATTTTTCAATGTGTTACAACGTATAACACAATAAAACAACAGGACAATTTTATGACAACGATGTCAACAAATACAACACCACCTAAAAAGCGTTCTGAGGGGCTAAACCCTTATGTTTTATTATTCTTTATTTTAGTTATAGCAGGTATTGCAACATGGGTAGTACCAGCAGGGCAATACGCATCAGAAACTAAAGTTATCACTATGGTAAAGGATGGGATAGAAACGAAAGTTTCCAGTTCTTATACCATCCCAGGGAGTTATGCTAGGTTGCCTGAGCAACATGGTATTTTACCTGGACAAATTTTCACCTCAATCGCTGATGGATTAATTAAAGCGGCTCCTATTATCTTTCTGATTATCTTTACCGGTGGCGCTTTACACTTATTGGAAGAAACAGGGGCAATTAAAAAGGTTCTCAATAATATTTCTCGCAGTAAAAGACTTAATGACTTTTTGCTGATCAGCATTTTCTTTGTTGTATTCTCAATTTTAGGTACAACAGGGATCGTCGTTAACTCAATTATTGCATTTGTTCCTATAGGGCTATTAGTCGCCAAATCGGTTGGAATGGATGATAAGTTTGGTGCAGCTTTAGTGTATGTTGCGGCCTATTCTGGTTTTAATGCCTCAATAATGGCTCCAATGACAGTCGGCCTTTCTCAAGGTTTAGCGGATGTTCCATTATTATCAGGTCTGGGATTTAGGATGGCGATTTATATCGCTTTCGTGATAGCCGGTATTTTATTCTTAACTTTCTACACCAAAAAATGCCGCATTCAAGGTATGGTACGCCCTGAAATTACTAATGATGACAGTGAACAGCAAGCGTCTAAGATCTCGGCACTGCATATTATTACTCTTTTCTATAGTGCCTTTTGCTTAGTGGGTTTTATTTTTGGTGCAGTTGAGTGGGGCTGGGGTGAAAAAGAGATGATGGCTATGTTTATCATCTTAGGTGTTGGTGTTGGTGTATTAAACCGTATGTCACCTAACACAATAGCCACTGGCTTCCTCAAAGGTTGTGCTGGTATGGTCGGTGGTGCCTTCATTGTCGGTATGGCGCGCGCAATTGCCATTGTTTTATCTGATGGGATGATCTTAGATACTATCGTTAATGCCATTATTTCAATGATGGATGGTTTACCGAAAACATTATCTGCCCTATCGATGTTTGCCACCGCAGCTATTATGCACTTCTTTATTTCATCCGGGTCAGGTGAAGCGGCAGTATTAGTGCCTATCTTCACCCCAATGGGGGATTTATTAGAAATTACTCGCCAGACTACCGTTCAAACGGTGTTATTAGGAGAAGGCGTTGTTAACTGTATTAATCCAACATCTGGCATTTTAATGGCGGTACTTGCCA
Organism: Providencia sp. Me31A; assembly: GCF_050487165.1. Classification (NCBI taxonomy): domain Bacteria; kingdom Pseudomonadati; phylum Pseudomonadota; class Gammaproteobacteria; order Enterobacterales; family Morganellaceae; genus Providencia; species Providencia sp. Me31A. Next base: position 73,728 of record NZ_JBKQGZ010000006.1, on the reverse strand, counting down.
CAGCCAAAATCCCTTATACTAAATGGGTTAAATTTATCTGGCCATTAGTCTTTGCATGGGTAATGATTTCGATTGTCGCATTAGTTTATGCCGTCATGACAAATTTAGGCCCTATTTAATTTAGACGCCATCTCTGATAACACTGCCTGATTAGGTAGTGTTATCTTTCACTGACACATTTCATCAAATCGCTTCGATGACACGTAATTACCATTTATTTGTGACCTCTATTTCCTCTTTTTCACATCACTTTTTCTTTAGCTTTATCACGAAAACATCGTTTATCCAAAATATAAAAAATACCTTTTTTACTTATTAATCAGTCTACTAATACCACCATATTATTGAGCAAAAAAAACACATCAACATTTAAAGTCAATCCATTAACTGACCTCCTTGTGTTATTTTGTGAATATAGTGATGAATATCACAAATATTTTCACATTTCCCTGTGAAGAGTAATTAATTCAACAAAAATTTAATTTCATTATAAAACAGCCAATTATTGCTTTTCTACGCATTTATTAAATTAAAATTTATGTGATTAACATCATTCGAATGTGAATTTTATCGTGTAATCATGTCCCACAATAACAAAGATTCACAACATCAGGAGAGTACGATGAAAACAGTTAATCACGTTGCCGTTATTGGACTCGGTTCAATGGGGATGGGTATCGCTAAGTCTCTGATAAGAAATAACGTGCCAACTTACGGATTTGATATTAATAACGCGGCCTGCGATGAGCTAAAAACCTGTGGTGCTAAAGCTGTGGGTAGCAATGCCGCCGAATATGCCAATGATATTGATGCGGTTTTACTCGTCGTCGTCAATGGTAAACAAGTTGAACAGATTTTATTTAATGGTGAAGCGCCTCTTGCTGCGGCACTACGTCCTGGCACCATTGTTGTTCTACACAGCACATTAGCGGCTGAACAAGCAAAGCAGATTGAGAAAAAATTAGAACAATATCAAATCAGTATGCTCGATGCCCCTATTTCAGGTGGTGCGATTAAAGCTAATGATGGCAAATTAACGGTGATGGCTTCCGGTAAACCTGAATTATTTAGCGCACTTAAACCTGTTTTTGATGCGACCACCGAACGTCTGTATCAAGTGGGACAAGAAATCGGCATGGGCTCCACCGTAAAAACCATCCACCAGCTATTAGCCGGTGTCCATATTGCTGTTGCTGCTGAAAGCATGGCATTAGCCGCAAAAGCAGGTATTGATTTAAATCTCATGTATGACGTCGTAACCCATGCTGCGGGGAATTCATGGATGTTTGAAAACCGTATGCAACACGTGCTAGATGGGGATTATTCACCAAAATCATCCGTGAATATTTTTGTTAAAGACCTTGGACTGGTGATGGAAACAGCTAAAGCGTTGAACTTCCCTCTTCCACTCGCTTCAACCGCGCTACAAATGTTTACTGCGGCAAGTAATGAAGGATTTGGTGGTGAAGATGATAGTGCAGTGATCAAAACCTTTAAAGGCATTGAGTTACCGACTAAGGGGGATAAATGAGTATTCAGCTAGGCGTGATTGCTGATGACTTTACGGGGGCAACTGATATTGCTGGCTTTATGGTGCAAAGCGGCTGGAAAGTCGTGCAACTCCTCAATGAACCCGACGGCAACACGGAGATCCCTCAAGATGTCGATGCCATTGTGGTCAGCTTAAAGAGCCGCTCTTGCCCTGTTGATGACGCAATTAACTCATCGATTAAAACTTGCCGCTGGCTAAAAGAGAAAGCCAACTGCAAACAAATCTTTTTTAAATATTGCTCCACTTTCGACTCAACTGAAAAAGGCAACATTGGCCCAGTGACAGATGCACTGATGAAAGAACTTAACGCTAACATCACCGTTCTCACTCCAGCTTTACCCGTCAATGGTCGCACGGTGATTCACGGGCATTTGTTCGTCAATGGCACACTATTAAACGAAAGTGGTATGCAGCACCACCCTGTGACCCCAATGGAAGATGCCAACCTTTTAAGAGTGATGGAAAAACAGTCAAAAGGCAAAGCAGGATTAGTGGACTTAGTGACCGTTGAAAGTGGTCAAGAGGCTATCAAAAAACAGTTATCTGCACTGCAAAGCCAAGGTGTGAATTATGCGGTAACAGATGCAATCACCATGGAAAACTTACTGCCTATCGCTCAAGCCTCTTCTGAATTTCCTTTATTAACAGGAGGTTCCGGTTTAGGCGCAGCAATTGCTACGGTGCAAACAGGCATAGCATGGCAAAGAAATACCACTCGAGGAGAGAAACCTGAATCAACTGCGCGTAAAACCGTTATTTTATCAGGTAGTTGCTCACAGATGACCAATGCTCAGGTCAATGCCTACAAAGCCATTGCACCTAGCCGCCAAGTCGAGGTGAGTGAGTGCTTGTCTAACCCTCATTACGCCAATGAACTGTCTACATGGGTGGTAGAAAACCAATCAACCACCTTAGCCCCCATGTTATATGCCACACAACCTGCGGACAAATTGAAGCAAATTCAGCAGCAGTATGGCACGCAACAATCAAGCGAAAGCGTCGAAAAACTGTTTGGCGAAGTGGTTAATTTGTTGAAACAGCAAGGGTTTAATACTTTTATTATTGCCGGTGGTGAAACCTCCGGAAAAGTCGTGCAGAGCTTAGGGACACAACAACTTAGTATTGGTGCGCCTATCGTCCCTGGTGTGCCTTGGGTAAAAGATCGACAAAGTGGTGACTGGCTGGCCTTAAAATCAGGCAACTTTGGTCAAGAAAACTTCTTTCGCGAAGCGCAGGAGATGTATTTATGAGTGAAGAACAAACACTGCGTGTTGAATTGTGCGAATGGGCTAAATCAATGTTCATGCGGGGCTATAGCAGTGGCGGTGCAGGAAATATCAGTGCCAAACTGCCCGATGACACAATTATTGTTACCCCCACGAATTCAAGTTTCGGCGACCTTGTTCCTGAGCGCTTAAGTAAATTAGATGCAATGGGAAATTGGATTGATGGCGACAAGCCAACTAAAGAAGTGTCTATGCATATGGCAATGTATGAACAACGCCCTGATTGCCAAGCGGTTGTTCATTTACATTCTCCTTGGCTAACCGCCCTGTCTTGCTTAGAAAACGTAGATAAAAACAATTGTTTACCGCCCATCACGCCTTACTATGTGATGCGAGTTGGGGAGTTGCCTTTAGTGGAGTATCTCCCTCCAGGAGATCCTAAAATTGGTGACGAAATAGCTAAGTTAGCGAAAAAACATTCGGCAATTTTACTCTCTAACCATGGTCCCGTAGTGGGCGGAAAAACCCTCAGGCAAGCCTTTTTTAATGCAGAAGAGCTAGAAGATACCGCACGTCTATATCTAACATTGCTACCACTCGGGTTTAAAACATTGACAGAATCCGATGTACAAGAACTCAAAAACCGTTATCCACAAAAATAACGTTATAACGAGGAACATAGAATGGCAAAGTTTGCAGCAAATCTAAGTATGATGTTTAACGAAGTTCCCTTTATTGAGCGTTTCGCTAGAGCCGCTGATGCAGGATTTCGTGGTGTGGAATATCTTTTTCCTTATGAAGAGCAAGCCACTGATATTGTTGAACAGCTCAATAAACATAATTTAACCCAAGTGCTGTTTAATATGCCTGCTGGAAATTGGTCCGCAGGCGAACGAGGAATGGCGTCAATACCAGGGCGCGAAAAAGAGTTTAAACAAGGGGTTCAAAAAGCGTTGGAATATGCCCTCGCCTTAAACTGTAAACAAGTTCATGCCATGGCAGGGAAAATAGATAGCGCATTTACTCCAGAGCAACAGCAGGCCTGTTTTATCAAGAATATCCAATATGCCGCAGATATTATGGCGGAGCATGGTATCAAAGTATTGATTGAACCTATCAATACTCGTGATATGCCAGGTTATTTTCTGACAACACAAAAGCAAGCTGAAGCACTGTTACCAGAAATAAATCGTGATAATGTATTCATTCAGTTAGATCTCTATCATTGCCAAATTATGGAAGGCGACTTACTGAAAACGATTGAACGGTTATGGGGTAAATTCAATCATATTCAAATTGCTTCTGTTCCATTTCGCCATGAACCTGACACTGGAGAAGTTAATTACCCATGGATATTTAATCAGTTAGATAAAATGGGTTATACCGGATGGTTAGGATGTGAATATATTCCGGCTGGCAAAACAGAAGATGGATTGGCTTGGTTTAAGAAAATACGGACTTAATTAGGAGGGAAGATGATCCCATCAGAGCGCAGGGACTTTATTTATCGTTATCTTCATGAATATCAAACTGTTTCTATTAGCAGCTTGGTTGAATTAATGAATGTCTCACATATGACGGTTCGCCGTGATATTAGCGCTTTGGAAGAAGAAGGAAAAGTCATCAGTATCAGCGGTGGAGTTAGGCTCAACAACGCTCTGCACCAAGAGTTACCTTGGAATGAGAAGGCACGTCTTCACTACCAAAGTAAACGCGAAATTGGTCGTTTTGCCGCTTCATTGGTTGAAGACGGCCAAGTCGTTTACCTTGATGCAGGGACTACCACGTTTGAAATCGCCAGAGTACTCGGTGAACGGTTTAATTTAACCATCGTGACGAATGACTTTTCTATTGTCCAATATTTGATTAACAAGCCTCAATTGAATTTATTTCACACTGGAGGAAAAGTGGATAAACGCAATCACTCCAGTGCCGGTAATATTGCAGTAATGATGCTAAAAAGTCTTAATATCGATGTTGCTTTTATGAGTACCAGTTCTTGGGATTTTGAACATGGTGTTTCAACTCCCCATGAAGAAAAGGTTTTATTAAAGCAAACTTTATTAGAGATTTCCCGCCGGAGTATTTTAGTATCGGACAGCAGTAAATTTGGTAAATATGGCATGTTTCGCGTATGTGCTTTGGAACAACTGGATGACATTATTTGTGACAACCATTTGCCAGAAAACATAATTAAAAAATTAAAAGAAACAAATATAAATTTCTATCCGATTGACGTTTAGAAAAGGTTAAAAGCCAAAGAACAATAACCCTTGATAGAGAACACAATATGACAACTTTTTCTTTATTAATGATCGCATTAATAGGGATTCTTATACTCCTATTAATGATAATTAAATTTAAAATTCACCCATTTGTTGCTTTATTAATTGTTAGTTTATTTGTTGCCATCACAACGGGTATTCCACTAGATAATGTTGTTAAAGTTGTTACTGATGGGCTAGGCGGTGTCCTAGGCTCCGTGGCAATTATTATCGGTTTAGGAGCCATGCTGGGGCAACTTATTGAACGCTCTGGAGGTGCAGAAAACCTCGCAATTAAAACAGGGCAATCTTTAGGGGCGAAAAAAACCATCGCCGCTTTAACTATTGCAGGATTTATTTTAGGTATTCCTGTTTTCTTTGACGTCGGCTTTATTATTTTAGCCCCCATTATTTATGGTTTTGCTAAAGTAGCTAAAATATCACCGTTAAAATACGGATTACCTATTGCTGGTGTGATGTTAACCGTGCACGTAGCATTACCACCACATCCAGGCCCCGTCGCCGCCGCAGGTATTTTACACGCAGATGTAGGTTTATTAACCTTAATTGGTTTCATTATTTGTATCCCTGTTGCTATTATTGGTTATTATATTGCCAAATACATTAACCGTAAAAACTACCATTTATCTGTCGAAGTATTAGAACAATTACAATTAGCAAAAGATGAGCCTCAAAAGGGGGATGTGGTTTATACCGATAAAATAAACCCGCCAAAACCAGGAACAGTTATTGCGATGATTGTTATCCCAATTCTTATTATTATGTTGGGAACCGTATCATCAACTTTATTAGAAAAAGGCGATCCCGTTAGGACTTTCTTTACCTTTATTGGCTCCCCTATTATTGCATTATTAATCGCATTAATACTGGCAGTATATTTCTTAGCCTTGAGACGTAATTGGACATTACAGCATACCAATAATATCATCGGCGATGCGATCCCTGCGGCGGCTGTCGTCATCATGATCACGGGTGCGGGTGGTGTATTTGGTAAGGTGTTAGTCGAATCTGGCGTAGGTAAAGCCCTATCAGACGCCCTCGCAATGATTGACATGCCAATTATTGTCGCTGCATTCATTATTTCTTTAGTCCTGCGCGCATCACAAGGTTCAGCAACCGTTGCCATTTTAACAACTGGTGGGTTACTCAGTGAGGCTGTCATGGGGTTAAGTGGTACCCAGCTAGTCTTAGTGACACTGGCTTCTTGTTTTGGTGGCCTTGGCTTATCCCACGTCAACGACTCTGGTTTCTGGATTGTGACGCGTTACTTAGGGTTATCTGTGAGTGATGGCTTAAAAACTTGGACTGTTTTAACCACGCTATTAGGGTTACTCGGCTTCCTATTTACAGGGTTAATTTGGATGATGATATAATTATCTAAACTCAAAGCTTCCTTAACTTAAAGGAAGCTTTCCTATTTCGTCATGATGACTTTATTGTTTTACTATGTTCAATGATATTTGCATCACTGATGAATATTCTTGTTATCCTGAACCATTTTATGCCATAAAGCAGCGTATTATATTCAGCATATGATGATTTAAAACAATACCAAACCACATCAAGTAAAGGTTACAAATTTTCCGAACCTCCCTTCAAGATATGTTGCTTAAAATACGATCCAAACGCCATTCATCGAACATTAACACCGAATTAAAAAACAGACAGCATAAGGCAGGAATAGTATCATTAGCACCATTCGCCTTTTTATTTTATTTGAGACTTTATTGTGACTTCATTTGCAGACCTTAATGTCCTTAGCGCAGAACAGCTATCTAACCTTCAAGAGTTAGGTTACCTCAGCATGACACCTATTCAAGCTGCGGCACTTCCTGCTATTTTGGCTGGAAAAGACGTTCGAGCACAGGCTAAAACAGGAAGCGGAAAAACTGCAGCTTTTGGCCTCGGTCTACTGCAGCATATTGATGCTAAATTATTTAAAACTCAATCACTCGTTTTATGCCCCACCCGTGAACTTGCAGAGCAAGTTGCTAATGAACTGCGTAGGTTAGCTCGTGCGATTCCTAATCTAAAAATTCTAACCCTATGTGGTGGTGTTCCTTTCAGCGTGCAAAGAGATTCCCTCGTGCATGCAGCGCATATTATTGTAGCCACTCCGGGACGTCTATTAGATCACCTAAACCGCGAAACCGTACAATTAGATGCACTACAAACACTGGTGTTGGACGAAGCAGACAGAATGTTAGATATGGGTTTCATGCCGGATATTGAAACTGTGATTGATTATGCGCCAGCCAACCGCCAAACATTATTATTTTCAGCCACTTGGCCTGATGAAATTGCACGTATTAGCCAACAAATTCAACACGAACCTCAAACGATTGAAATCAATAGTGTTGATGAATTACCTGCCGTTGAACAACAGTTTTATGAAGTTTCCCGTCACCATAAAATCGAATTATTGCAGAAATTATTAAGCCGAGAACAACCCGCATCTTGTGTGATTTTCTGTAATACCAAAAAAGATTGCCAAGCCGTATTTGATGCACTAACAGACAGCAAACAAAGTGTCTTGGTACTGCACGGTGACCTTGAACAACGTGACCGCGACCAAACGTTAGTGCGTTTCGCCAATGGAAGCAGCAGAGTGCTTGTTGCAACCGATGTCGCCTCTCGTGGCCTTGATATTAAAGCACTCGAAATGGTGATTAACTATGAGTTGTCATGGGACCCTGAAGTACATGTTCACCGCATTGGCCGAACAGCGCGTGCGGGGGAAAGTGGTTTAGCAATTAGTCTATGTGCCCCAGAAGAAGCACAACGCGCTAATGTGCTCGAAGAAATGCTTAATATGAAACTTCATTGGCATACAGAGCCTGAAAACCAACCTATTACCCCGTTAGAAGCAAATATGGTCACTTTATGCATTGATGGTGGTAAAAAAGCGAAAATGCGCCCCGGTGATATTTTAGGTGCACTAACTGGTGATGTCGGTCTCGACGGTGCTGACATTGGTAAAATTGTTATTCACCCTACTCACGCTTATGTGGCCGTTAAACGTTCCGTGGCTCAACAAGCTTGGAAACAACTCCAACAAGGCAAAATTAAAGGTAAAACGGTTAAAGCCAGACTCCTGAAATAATTCATCTTAATTTTTATGAGCCTGAGTGTTAGTCATTGCAAACATTCAGGCTCACCCTTTCTATTTTATTTCATTGAAGACTAAAACTTGTCGATGATATTCAATCCCCTACTCGATATTTAGTTGGTGGCAAGAACTCCCCGAGAATTCTTTCTGGGCAAATGGTTTCTCAATGCCTGACTAATACCCATCAGGTAGACTTATTTATTCGTTATTAACACCATCAGAAAAAACTGTTTCAGCCCCCTGAACTTGAAACAATATCTATTTCAAATATAACAACATCAAAGTGATATACTGCATGGCACGAATTTCTCCAGCAGCACATTCTCTCGCTTCTTACTTATTACAGGCTGAATCACAACAGTTTTTTATTCAAAATAGCTTTGTTTTTCTTCGCTAAAATACTCAAAAAGCCAAATTCAGACGAATAATTTAAAAATATTTAACTATCGACGAAATCGTTTGCTTTTAATTTTGATGGCTATAAAATGCGTCGGATTTTTTGGCCTGAGAAAAATAACTGGAGATAATCGTGTCTGAAGATAAAAATTATAGCCACGGCCCCGTGCCCATATCCGCACGAAAAGGCGGGCTAGCGTTAACCTTTGTGATGCTAGGTTTAACGTTCTTTTCCGCCAGTATGTGGACCGGAGGCGCTCTCGGTACCGGTCTTAGTTTTAATGATTTCTTCCTCGCAGTTCTTATTGGTAATCTTCTTCTTGGTATCTACACCGCTTTTCTTGGTTTCATTGGTTCTAAAACTGGCTTAACTACCCACCTTCTCGCTCGTTACTCCTTCGGTATCAAAGGCTCATGGCTCCCATCATTCTTATTAGGCGGTACACAAGTTGGCTGGTTTGGTGTGGGCGTTGCAATGTTTGCTATCCCTGTAGGCAAAGCAACAGGCTGGGATATCAATTGGTTAATAGGTATTTCAGGGATCTTAATGACCATCACCGTTTTTTTCGGTATTTCTGCACTTACCCTCCTTTCAATCGTTGCCGTTCCCGCTATCGCCATACTGGGTAGCTATTCTGTTTATCTTGCGGTCAATGACATGGGGGGGATGAGTGCTTTACAAGCGGTAATACCGGCAAAACCGATTGATTTTAATCTTGCTCTCGCGATGGTCGTCGGCTCTTTTGTGAGTGCCGGTACCTTAACAGCTGACTTTGTTCGTTTTGGCCGTAAACCTAAAATTGCCGTACTTGTGGCAATTATCGCATTTTTCTTAGGCAATTCATTAATGTTTATCTTTGGTGCAGCAGGCGCGGCTTCTTTAGGTATGGCCGATATTTCAGATGTGATGATTGCACAAGGGCTTTTATTACCAGCAATTATTGTTTTAGGTTTAAATATATGGACAACCAATGATAATGCACTCTATGCCTCCGGCTTAGGATTTGCCAATATCACAGGCTTATCCAGTAAAACCTTATCTATCGTCAATGGCCTTATAGGAACGCTATGCGCCCTGTGGTTATATAATAACTTTGTCGGTTGGTTAACCTTCTTATCCGCTGCTATCCCACCTATTGGTGGTATTATCATTGCCGATTACTTAATGTATCGCCACCGCTATGAAACCTTTGATCGCAGCAAAATGCGCGATGTTAACGTCAGTGCTTTAATTGCCGTTGCTGTCGGTGTGATAGCGGGTAATTGGTTACCAGGTATTGTACCTGTCAATGCCGTTATTGGCGGCGCACTGTGTTACGCTGTACTAAACCCATTATTAAATCGCCGCCGCACTACTGATTCGGAGATGACCCGTGCTTAATCAAACTATCAAACATATCCATAATATCCGTTTACCAGAACGTGATGGCCTTTGGCGCATCGACATTGAAGATCAAAAAATCCAAGCTATCGTGCCGCAGCCTGATGGGCAGGTTTTACCCGAAAGTCTGGACGGTGAAGGGGGCTTAGTTACTGCCCCCTTTGTTGAACCTCATATTCATTTAGACACCACGCAAACCGCTGGCCAGCCTAGCTGGAACCTGTCAGGAACATTATTTGAAGGTATTGAGCGTTGGGCTGAACGTAAAGCCATGTTGACTCATGACGATGTTAAAAGCCGTGCTTGGCAAACATTAAAATGGCAGATCGCTAATGGTATTCAACATGTCCGTACCCATGTGGATGTTTCTGACCCCACGTTAACCGCACTCAAAGCCATGTTAGAAGTTAAAGCAGAAATTGCTCCGTGGATTGACCTGCAAATTGTTGCCTTTCCCCAAGAAGGAATTTTATCCTATCCAAATGGTGAGGCACTGCTAGAAGAAGCATTACGTTTAGGTGCTGATGTGGTAGGGGCAATTCCACACTTTGAATTCACTCGTGAATATGGCGTTGAATCTCTTCATAAAACCTTTGCCCTCGCTGAAAAATATGATCGTTTAATTGATGTGCATTGTGATGAAATCGATGATGAGCAATCTCGCTTCGTGGAAACTGTCGCTGCATTAGCGCATGCTAAAGGAATGGGAGCTCGTGTGACGGCTAGCCACACCACGGCAATGCATTCTTATAATGGCGCTTATACTTCGCGCTTATTCCGCTTATTAAAAATGTCTGGGATCAACTTCGTCGCTAACCCACTAGTGAACATTCACTTACAAGGCCGCTTTGATACCTATCCTAAACGCCGTGGGATCACTCGAGTTAAAGAGATGCTCGCAGCCGATATCAATGTGTGCTTTGGGCACGACGATGTTTTCGACCCTTGGTATCCTCTTGGCACAGCAAATATGCTGCAAGTACTGCATATGGGATTACATGTTTGCCAGTTAATGGGCTACCAGCAAATTAATGATGGATTGAAACTCATTAGCCAATACAGCGCCCGTACACTAAATTTACAAGACTATGGTATCGGTGAAGGGAAACGAGCAAGCTTGTTGATCCTACCCGCTGAAAATGGCTTTGATGCTGTACGCCGCCAAGTCCCTGTACGTTACTCTATACGTGATGGCCGAGTCATTGCAAATACCCAACCGGCGGTAACACAAATTCACCTTGTGGAACCCGAAACCGTCCATTATGGATATACTCCTAACCATTAACTCTACAATATGGCTTGCTGTTAAGATTAGTGAGCCATATTTATCTAAACTCTGCTTGTTTTATCTTATTTATCGCATACCATTTTCACACTTCTGTCATTTATATAAACTAAACTTATCTCAATAACTATATTTATGATTTATAACCAATTTTGATGCTCACTAAACGCTTTTATTTCACTTTTTTTGGTCATACGTGCTCTTTATATTAGTTAAATGTGATTTTTATTGAAATTCGCACCGAAGGTTCTATATTTTTTAAATAGTTAATTAAAACTGGATTTGGGCTTTATTTATAGCAATAACGCTAGTGTACTGACTGTCATGCTGTGGTGGTCAATATTACTGTATTTCTGTACCGCCAATACGTCAAAAATAAAGTTCTCTGAATCCCACTTTGAAAAAATTTGGAGATCAGATGAGTATTGAACATGTAGTTAATCAAAAAAATGCTATCGACGCTTGGCAACGTATTGCCTCTGAGCTGTTAGATGAAGCCGGTATTGAAATTAATGGCTCCCGCCCTTTCGATATTCAGGTTCACAATAACAAATTCTTTAAGCGCGTCCTGCAACAAGGCTCAATGGGGCTAGGCGAAAGCTATATGGATGGCTGGTGGGATTGCGAGCGTTTAGATATCTTTTTTCAACGAGTATTAAGCTGCAGCCTAGATAAAAAACTGCCTAATAATCTCCGAGATACACTAAGAATTGCAGTTTCACGTATGCGTAATTTGCAATCGCTAAAACGCGCCCGCATAGTTGGGGAAGAACATTATGACCTTGGAAATGATTTATTTTCTCTGATGCTTGACCCTTATATGCAATATTCATGTGGTTATTGGAAAGGGCTAGAAAATACTCCTGAAAACTTACCTCTAGCCCAAGAACAAAAACTAAAACTGATTTGCGAAAAACTGCAATTAAAGGCGGGCATGCGGTTATTAGATATTGGCTGTGGCTGGGGGGGATTAGCGGCCTATGCAAGCCAAAATTATGGAGTCAGTGTCATTGGAGTCACTATTTCAGCAGAGCAACAAAAATATGCTCAAGCACGCTGCAAAAATTTGGACGTCGATATCCGATTGGAGGATTATCGTAACCTTAATGACCAGTTTGACCGTATTGTTTCTGTCGGTATGTTTGAACATGTCGGACCAAAAAATTACGCAACCTATTTTGACGTTGTGCAACGCAATTTAAAACAAGATGGACTGTTTTTGCTTCATACCATCGGTTCGAATCACAATAAAGTGAACGTGGACCCTTGGACTAATAAATATATATTTCCAAATGGCTGTCTTCCTTCTATGCAAAATATCGGTGAGAGCAGCGAAGGAAAAATGATTATGGAAGATTGGCATAATTTTGGTGCTGACTATGACCACACTTTAATGGCCTGGTTTACTCGTTTTCAAGCAGCTTGGCCTGAATTAGAGCAGTCTTACACACCTCGTTTCAAGCGCATGTTTTCTTACTACCTTAATTCCTGCGCTGGCGCATTCAGAGCTCGTGATATTCAATTATGGCAAATACTTTGGAGCCCAGATGGTGTAGAGGGTGGAATTAGAGTTGCTCGATAGGCCATTTATTGCACTTTGCAAAGTACTCATATTAAATAAGAGGGGTTGCTATTTATATAGCTAACTCTCTTATTTTTTAGATCACTAGCTGCCACTTGATAAACTGTAAACTTGGCAATATTTATACATTTAATGGCAAAATTGATATTGATTTTTCGCTAAAATCATAAAATATCCAATACCATTTGGAATACACGACTAAATTTTAGTAACTTGCTATCAATTAATAAAATCTCCATGAATATAATATGAACTGAAGAATTATAATTTCTCTATCTGTAACGAACGTTTCATAGATTGTTGAGCAGTCTTCAAATGATTACGTAGCTCATTCATCGCCTGCAAATCATTATGGCTTATAATGGCACTCAAAATCGTCATATGCTCTTCTATTGCCAAAACGTTTCGTTCACGAAGATCACTGTCATCCCACTGATAATGAAAATGAAAAATGATTGTGACCATATTTAATGATTGTTCAAAGAAAGGATTATTTGCAGCAGAAAGTAGCAATGAATGAAACTTGCGGTCTAGCTCAGAAAAAGTGCGATAATCATCAACAATCGTTTCTCTTAATTGGCGATGTTGGAATAATAACTCTTTTGCCTGCACCCAACGCTTATCATCAAGAGGTAAATTCATAAACCGTGTTAACGCATAAGTTTCAAGTAACTCTCTCAACTCAAATAGTTTTTCAGCATAATCTTGTTCAAACGTTTTTAAACTCCAGAACCCACGCCGTAAGTTCTCAATTAAATTATACTGTGAGAACTGAAGTAAAAACTCCCGCACAACAACTGGACTCACATTCGCTCGGTGAGCAAGTTGCAATTCAGTAAAACTATCACCTGGCTTAAGTTCTCTTTGTTGAATTAAATTATAAAAAAAAGATTCAAACTCAGTTAACTGTATATCTGGAAGTTCAATGATTGTATCAAGAAGGTCAGCATCATTAGGCTCCCTAAGAATGACGTAATCATTATTTATCTTTTCTAAGATTTGCTGTTCAACAAGATAATTTAATACATGCCGTACAGTTGTTCGGCTAACATTATACATCTCTGCAAGTAGCGACTGAGAAGGTAAAGGGGAACGAATATATTGATGACGAATTGCATCTATAAATTGATTAATGACCTTATGACGTAAGTTTTGAGTTCTTGCCATGGTTATATTTTAAATTTCCATTTATTAGTTATCAATTATAATTACCTTATGGAATGATTATAATGAAATAGGGTAACAAAAAATGTCTGTGTGCACTCATTAAAAATAAAGTGACACAACAGACAAGATGTAAACATTAGTTAAGTTGTTTTAATGCACTACGCATACCATTATTTAGAATTGAATCAATATGTAAAGTGACTTTCTTGACTAATTCTGAATATAAGCTGAGATTTTGTTCCCAATGAGGTTCATTCGAAAGGATAAGATTAACAAATGCTTCTGTTGTTAACGTTTTACCTACTTGAGGCCACATTTGAGCAAAGCAAGTTAGCCATATTTCATCATCTTGTAATGGGTAAGACTCATTAAAACGTTGCCCTCGATAGAAAACAAGTAATGCGGCGAGTGCAAAGCTCAAACGATCTGAAACATAACCTTTCTTCATACCTGTAATTAGCTGAGGCAGAATTCGAGTTTTAAATTTCGTCATGCTATTTAATGCAATTGAAAGAAGTTGATGCTGAATATATGGGTTCTGGAAACGCCCAATAACCGCTTTTGAAAATTCACGTAATTGTGATTCTGGCAAGTCAAGAACAGGAATAATATCCTCATTCAATAGACTTACAACAAACTTTTGGATATCCTCATCTTGCATTGACTCGCCAACTGTATTTAGACCACAAAGCCAAGCAATAGGCACCATAGCAGTATGGGCTCCATTTAAAATAGCAACCTTACGTTCTTTATAAGGTTTAATATCATCAACAATTTGAATATTCATAGGATGCTTATCCAAGTATAATTCTTGAGCTAACCACTTTGGCCCTTGAATAACAAAAAGATAAAAATACTCCGCAGTATCAAGGAAAGCATCATGATATCCCTGTTCTTGTTCTAACTTTTGAGCCTCTTCTTTTGGATAGCCTGTCACGATACGATCGACCAGAGTCGAACAAAAAGTATTTGCTGATTCAATCCATTGGATGAATTCCTTGGATAATTGCCATTCCTGTGCATAACATAGAATAAGCTCTTTCAAGGCTTCCCCATTATAGTCAATTAACTCACAAGGAATAATAACCCACCCTTTACTAATATTACCTTTAAAGTATTTAAAACGCTCAAATAAAAGTCGTGTTATTTTTGCAGGAAAGCTTACTGCGGGTCTATCATCAAATTTATCATTTTTATGATAACTAATCCCAGCTTCTGTTGTATTTGAAAATACAAAACGTATATTTTCATCATGAGCTAAAGCAAGGAATTCTTCATAATCTTGATAAAGGTTTATTTCATTATTCACCGAGTAGATAATACGAGAATCGCTAACTTCTTCTCCCTTTTCATTTAAGCCTCGAATAACTGTCGTATATAGCCCATCTTGAGTATTTAATGATGGAGGAAAGTCTGTATCGATCGGGCGAACAATTGTAATTCCAGCATTTAGAGGCGTTTTTTCATTTAGAATATCAATAACCCAATCAACAAAAGCGCGTAAGAAATTTCCTTCGCCAAATTGGATCACTCGAGTAGGATATTTTTTTCCTGGAAACTCACTTCGGTTTAATGTTTTCATTGTATCTCCAGATATTAAAAATGAATAACGCCTTTGATTAATTCTCGGTTATTAATAACATCTTGCTCATAAACTTCAGCAAGCGAAGAGAATTGATAGTGATGTGTTAGCATCATTTCAGCATTTAATTTATTTTCAGACATTAAACGACTAACTTTCATAAAATCTTCAGGTGTTGCATTCCTGCTACCCATCATTGTCGTTTCTTTTTTATGAAAATCCGGATCAGAAAACTGTAGATTACCTTTAAATAACCCAACAAAGACGATTGTCCCTCCATGGCGAATTAGGTTTACTGTATTATTCATCGCGTACTGGTTCCCTGTTGCATCGATAACTTTCAGTGGTAAAACACCAGAAAATTGCTTTTTCAAGTGTTCTTCAAAATCGTCATCTGACGGGTTAACGGTTGGCAGTGACAAGTATTTTGCGACATGTTCGCGTCTTTCAGCACTGGTGTCTGCAATAACAACTTGAGCACCATCAGCATACGCAATAGCAGCAACACCTAGGCCAATAGGACCCGCACCAACAACCAATACAGCCTCGTCTTTTTGAACCGATGCACGCCTAACCGCATGGGCACTGATAGCAAATGGCTCTATTAAAGCAGCCGCCTCTGGAGCAATTCCATCAGCTGATAATATATTCAATACAGGAACATTTAAATAATCCGCAAAGCCACCATCAGCATGTACACCAATAACAGAAATATTTTCACAACAATTGGTGCGTCCACTTAAACATGACGGGCATTTCAAGCAAGCAACATAAGGAATAACTGCAACTTGTTGCCCAACTTTAAATTCAGATTGATTAGAACCGAGTTGAACAATCTCACCACAAATTTCATGTCCTAATACTCGCGGGTAACTAAAGAAAGGTTGGTTTCCACCCCATGCATGTATATCAGTACCACATATACCAACAGTTTTAATTTTAATTTTTGCTTCGTTCTCTGCTGGATTTTGAATTTTGCGCATTTCCCAAACTAATTTCCTGGGCTCTTGGCAAACTAATGTTTTTATTAATGACATAATGTTCTCCTTATTTGTATGGCTATTAATTTCTTCCAAAAAATAGAAAAAAAGCATTATGTTCATGAAATTTGCGATGTAATACACATAAACCCGCATTAAATATGTTTTTTATTTCTAATACACAGAGAAATATAACATTTAATTCATTAAGTACCGATAAAAAACAGTAAATTACTATCGAGCGCACGATTCAATGAAATTATCAGTTATAAATATGCCGTCCCACATATTCTCAGATTGGACAAAGTCGATTAAATGTTCAATACCACCAAAAAAAAATAAAAAACAAATTAAAATCAATCAATTAGATTTCAAGAGTGCCAATCTAATAATATTAGAAAGATAAGGAGTTAATGTGAAAAAAATAGATAGTACTATTAATCAAAATAATCATTTATCTAGAAGTCATAAATCGGATATTTTAGATATCGTACCTGAAAAAAGTCAGCGGTTAAAACGAGTGCAAATGACAGCAATGATCCTATTATTTTTAGCTGCCATTATTAACTACCTCGATAGAAGCTCACTTTCCGTCGCAAACTTAACAATTCGCGAAGAATTAGGCTTAAGTGCAACAGAAATCGGAATATTACTTTCTGTATTTTCTTTTGCTTATGGTATCGCCCAATTACCTTGTGGCCCACTATTAGACCGTAAAGGCCCTAGATTGATGCTCGGTATTGGTATGTTTTTTTGGTCATTATTCCAAGCGCTATCTGGGCTTGTTCACTCCTTTACTCAATTCGTATTTGCACGTATTGGTATGGGAATCGGTGAAGCGCCAATGAACCCATGTGGTGTCAAAGTCATCAACGATTGGTTTAATATTAAAGAACGTGGTCGTCCAATGGGTTACTTCAACGCAGCATCAACCATCGCGATGGCTATCAGTCCCCCATTACTTGCAGCGATGATGCTCGTCATTGGATGGCGTGGCATGTTTATTACTATTGGTGTACTCGGTATGTTCTTAGCTATTGGCTGGTATATGTTGTATCGCAACAGAGAAGAAATCGCCTTAACTCAAGAGGAACAAAATTACCTAAATGCAGGCAGTGTTAATGCGAAACGTGAGCCACTAAGCTTTGTAGAATGGCGCGGATTATTCCGTAATCGTACAATGTGGGGAATGATGCTCGGGTTTAGTGGGATTAACTATACCGCATGGTTATATTTAGCGTGGCTGCCGGGTTACTTGCAAACAGCTTATAATCTCGATTTAAAAAGTACAGGTTTAATGGCCGCTATTCCATTCTTATTTGGTGCCGCAGGCATGTTATTAAATGGGTATGCTACTGACTGGATGGTTAAAAAAGGCATGGCGCCTCTGAAAAGTCGTAAACTGAGTATCGTTGTTGGTATGGTGCTATCAGCAATATTCACATTTATTGTGCCGCAAGCAACCTCATCAATGTCAGCCGTTTTATTTATTGGTATGGCGCTATTTTGTATCCATTTTGCAGGAACTTCTGCATGGGGACTTATCCATGTATCCGTTGCTTCAAGAATGACAGCTTCTGTCGGTAGTATTCAGAATTTTGCTAGCTTTATCTGTGCCTCATTTGCGCCAATTGTGACCGGTTTTATTTTAGATAAAACGAACTCTTTTAATTTAGCCTTGGTTATTTGTAGTTGTGTAACATTACTTGGCGCACTTGCTTATGTATTCTTAGTCAAAATACCTATTACCGACACAAAAAATAAATAAACCCACACGTAGAACCACGGTGATTATCATGGTTCTACTCCCTTAAAACTCTTAATACTATTAAGCAATAATAGGGGAGATAAAAATCACGATTTATATCCCAATACTAATATCTTAGCTCCCCAAATAATATATTACCTATAGCTTAACTTTCATTATTGAAAAGAAAGTTTTAATACTGATGTACCTGTATACTCTCCAGCTTCAATGGTTTTTTTAGAGTTAATATTTTTTCTTAATCTCGCATGTATTGGTATATTAATATTATTTACTCCGTCAAACAGTATATTACTCTGAAGGGCATTATCAAGGTATAGATCAGCGACTAAATCCTCACCCATTTTTACTTTATTAGGATCGCCATTTTCACTATTTGCCGTAATTACGGAAAGATCAATTTTTGCGGGTTCAATACAATTAATATCTAAATTTTGTGTATTGCTTTCCTTAGAGAAACCAGGTTCATTTACCGCACCTTCCGTCATTGTTCCAAAATCAAATTGATACTTAGTTTGTCCAATATTACAATAATTAGTAATGTCTATAGATATATTTGCATCTTTGATGGCATAAAAATTTACCGCTGTTTGATACCAAGAAGTATTAGAGCCATTCACTGCATATGCAATACGAAGTGGCAATAGGAAAGAATATCTTTTTGCATCAACTGTTTCTCCAGCTTTTTTTTCTAAGCTCGCTTGATAATTCAATAATACAACTCCATCGCTATAATTAATTCGTTCTGTATATGGCCCACCTACTTTACATTCAACAGGAGGAAAACCAGTTAGCTCACCGATATTATATCCATAATAGCGCACCCCATCTTTTGTCCCAAAATATATACCTTCATTGCTTGAGGTTAACCTTAAAGTCAATTTTTTTGTTGAATCTTGTATTTTTTCAGGGATAATAAAGTAACGAGTCCAAGCATACTCATGGTTAAATACACAACCCGTTGACTGGTTAATATAATAAGTTGATAGCCCTGAAAAATTCATATTTATAGCCACATTAAAATCTAACCCATCAATAAATGAACCTTGAGTTATATTTGAATCCGCATTAAGAGTAGCTATACTTTTATATAACCGAACAATGTCAGCAGCGTATGCATTTAAAATACAAAAACTGGGCATAAGATATAATATGCAGATGAGCTTAATTACCTTCATTTTCACTTTCCTAATTAATAATAATTTGTATAGACAGTGATTAAACTATCAAATGGCCCTGTCTCTATATCTTTACTGGTATCAGTATGCAGTTTCAATACTATCGGAATACTATTGAGATTATCAACCTGATAATCAGTAGATATATCTTTATTCAAAGGGATCGCTGTATCATTTTTGTCATAAAAACCAATGGATAAATTATCATTACTCGTAGAAAGATAGTTATTATTAGCCATAGTAGGATCTACGCCGTATTTTCCAGTGGTGAAGTTAAGTTGTACGCGTTTGTTACTAGGTACTCCCCTACAAATAGTTTGTAAAACAATTTCTTTAGTCGTATCATTAATAGCCGACTTATCAATATAATCAAAAGAAATATTTGTATTATTATCTTCTACCTTAATATCACAAGTTCCTGCCTGCACAGTAGCTTTGAACGTTATTTCTATTTCATTGTCCCCACTCATGCTTTTGGGAGATAAAAAAAAACATGCGATATAAGTGAATGATAAGATTATTTTTTTCATCATCACTCCTATATTAATTATAGCTAATTACGAATGAAACCACACCAGAATATGAACCAGGTTTAATATCATCAGGTTCATTAGTAACTCCCTTAACATAGAAAATTAACTCTGGAGCTACCGTTCCAGGAATCGATTTATCTAAAGCAATCGGGGTCTTATCCTCATCGAATAATGACAACAACATACCTGTGTCACCACTCGTCGAAATATATTTAGTTGAATCTACGACAACAGGATCAATTGTAGAGAAGGTAATATTAAATGATGAACTTTTACATGATGACAGTTTTATCTTAAATTCCGAGTACTCGGTTTCCTTAGTATTAAGTAAACTATTTTTACTAATATCAGCCAACTGTACTGGTATATTATCATTATCTAATATACATCCTTTATCATTTATATTTCCAGAAAAATTTAATGTCACACCATTTTGGGCATAAACATTGCTAAAACAACCAATAAAAAAGGATAATAATAATAATGTATTCTTATTGATAATTAATCCTAACCTCAACATTGTCACTTCCTTCTAATTTAAATATAATTTTGTTTTGTCCATCATAAATACGGTTCGTTTTAGATTGTAATGTTTTAGTATTTAAATTAGTTATTGTTAGCTGAAGCGGCAACTTTTCTTTTTCACTTGCTAACGGATTGCCACATCCATCTAAATCCAGATAATAATAATTTTCTGTTCGTGTTGGTGTAATATAATTAATGTAACAAGGAGATGCTACTACCGTTATATTTAACCACAGGCTACCAGTCAACAAATATGAATTAAATTTTTCTTTACTTTCAAAATCAGGTACTGCCGCTATCGATTGTTGGCCGCTGAAAATAAAAATAAATAATAAATACGATTTAATATAGTTCATCATCAAATAAACTCATCATATTTTCGTTGCTGTACACTGTGCTTGTTGGCAACTGAATGGGATTGATTTTTTTCCACCAAAATCATTTAGATATGTTAGAAAAAACTGATTCAATTTTTTACTCTTAATTTCTATATCGCTAAATGGTTTAGCCATAAATACGGGAATATCAGATTCCACAGCATCTTTCTCTGTTTTACCCAATCCAATAATAGTTATATGGAAAGGAGTTGGGTTTTTAACTTTATAGCCTTGAGGTGTTTCAGTTAAAACTAGCTCACGTTGATAATCCGTATTTGCCTTAGCTAAAATCCCACTAGGTCTATAAAATAGTTTAATATTTGTTTGCAAAGCTACTTGTAGCACATTTCCTTCTTTTGCTTTGGGTGGAATTTCTCGTAAATTAAAATAGAATAATGACTCTCTATCCGCAGGAAGATTTTCAGCGAATCCAGTTTGGCTAATCTGAACAATCCCTTTTGTTTTCGGTGATAGTGACTGTAATGGAGGCAAAGCAACTAACTCACCATCTTCTATTTTTTTTCCATGCTCATCTTCTAGCCAAGATTGTGCAAGATACGCTGTATTATCATTGGTATTTTCAATGTTTAACACTATAGAATTTTTATCACCAGGAAAAATAGCTCTAGTTCTATCTAAAGACACCGCTGCATAAGATTGATTTAAAAATAATAATAAAAACACAAAGAAATACTGTTTAACATTCATAAAAACCTCAAGATTCAATTAATTTGTTTATATGCAAGGAACGGAAACTTTATTCTCAAGTTTTTTAGGTAATATCAATGAACACTGACCACTCCCCCAAATAACATCTAGAGCTTCGTTTTCTTTAACTCCTGCTAACCAAGCAATTCCATTATCTGCTACTATTCCCACTTCACGGCCTTCCGCTGTATAGACATAACTACCAAAATAGGCAAAATCACCATTTTTTAATGTGATTTGGGCAAATATTTTACCGCCACGATAAGTTGGAATTTTTCTATAACCAATCGCACCTTCAGTTAATGCTAATGATGCTAATGGATTTGGAGCATCAATATCTTTAGGTAAATTTTCTACATTTATCCCTACTGTCGTTTTGTTATAACTGACAATACTAGGAATAACGCCTAATCCTTGACTATTAGTTAATGTATTAGAATTTAATAATGGCACATCCGGCTCTTCTGCATCAATAACGACACGGGCTCTACCATTATTATTTCCTGCATTATAGGCAACACCATGCTGAGTTAACACAATACCGCCAGATAAACTTCCGGAAAGCGAGGCATTATTGCTATTATCTATCATTGTAGAAACACTATACTGGCTCATACTGTTTTCTGACTGCAACATTCCAGAGACATAAGCTAAGTTATTTGAATCTCTTCCCCCATCATAGCCAACACCTAAATTATAATAATTACCATCATTATTCTGACTGTAAGATACTTTATTTGAAAGATACCCACTTGATTGATAAGTACTCCAATTTATGTATTGATTTTGACTTAATGGAATGTTCAACATTAAATTGAGGCTATCATTATTAGTGTTATACTCCGATCTTGATTTAGTATAAGCTAAACTTGTAGATATATTTTTTATTTGCCCTACATTAAATGTTTTACCTAAAATAAAACCGTATTGCTCCGTTGAATCTCGATCCCAATATGTTTGTTTTTGCATACTTAAAGTGACATTAAATGCATCAAAATTCTTTGAGAGATTCATTTGATAACGTTCTTTAGGCTTATTAAGAACCCGATCTGTCTCATAATGAGTAATAAACTGATCCATTGAAACAAAGTGACGATCAGTAAATCTATAACCTGAAAAAACAATATTGACATCAGGATACTCTAAGTATTTAGAGTAATTTATTCGCCATGAATTTCCTGTTTGTTTTTTGTTATTCATATCATATTGGCGTAAATTTGCTGCTGAATGAGTCAAATCAACTGAAAATGTTCCTAAATATGGTACATTTTGTGCAATACCAAAAGCGCCAGACTGATAATCATTCGCTAATATTGAGCCACCAAAAACGGAGGTTTCATTCAAGACACCATAAAGAAAATCGCCCGTCAAAAATTTAATATTTTTTATATCAAATTTTTCAACGTTCGCCTTACCCGTTGAAAGGGTATATTCAAAATGACCGGGTCTCACTATATATGGTAGTGATGAGCTTTGAACGCTAAAACGTTGTATTTCACCATTTTCCTCTTCAACTGTCACATTTAACGTCCCTAAAGTATACGTTGGAATACTTTGGATTCTAAATGGTCCTGCGGGAACAACAGAATTATAAACAACCGCACCTGTTGCATCAGTCACTTTAACTAAGGCATTTGTTTTGGCCACACCAATTATTTCAGGTGCATATCCACGTAATGCAGGCGGTAACATAGAGTTATCAGACTCTAGACTGACACCTATAAAACGCCACGTATCAAATAGTTTAGATCTTATATAATTTTGCCCTACTTGTAATTTAGAGTTAATACTCTTCAGTGGCATATAGGCATATAAACGATTAAATTGTAAATTCTTATTGTGAAAGTTTTGGTTATCAGTATAAGACGCTTGATAATCCCCACGAAATCGTAATGCACTTAGGTTAAACCCTAATGTTCCATTAGAGAAAATACTTTTTGAATCAGCAACACCCTGACTTTTGTTATAATTAGCAGAAATGTTATAATCAAAAATAGCGCCATTAATTCCGTTATCCCATTGACTTTTAGGTAACCAGTTATAGTTAACGTACTCTATATATGACTGTGGAATATTAATATCCAGCTTTAACTTGGACAGTTCTGTTTTATAGGAAACACCTTTAAATGTTCCTAAATTAGAACAAGATTTTTCATCATAAGTTATTTGTGATAATATACTGCTATTCAGCCCCATGACTCCAATCAAGTCCTCTGTAATACATGGTGTTGAATCAACACTATAATTAATTCTTTGATTGTCCTTTAAGTCCCGTCCATTCATAAAAACATTAATGGTATATTCACCCGGTGGAATATAATTTGGATTAGTCAATCGAGTCATATCGATATTTTTTCTTTCTTTTGCATCCAAAAAATCCAAATTATACTCTAGCCCATCGGCTCTTATTGATGACGCAAATAAAGATAACAAAATTATTGTGACTACATTGTATTGACTATTCATAATATAAATTAAATGTTAGGTATGAATGATAGCTTCCTAGCTCAGCTAAAGAACCATTTTTAGCTTCCAAAATAAATGTAAAATTTATATTTTCTTTAGGTAAGGGCTCACGCCAAGAGTTATTAAAATAAATTGGCTTTAAAGTATTAAATTTATTTGGCGAAATAACAACATCACCATATAGAATAGATAACTTCAATTCATTTCCTACTTCACCAAGCTTGAATGAATCAACACTATCATTGTATAACGGCCCATTAAATTTTATTTTAACCAGCCCCTTTTCGAGGTATTTATCACATTCATTTATTTGTATGGAAAACACATCTTTAATAAAGTGCGCTCTTGATAAAGTCGATGCTCCTACTAAACCAAAATCAATAGATTGATTTTTGTTAGGAAGATAAATAGAACAAGGTGTGCTATAAACGCTTCCTGTAAATTTAGCTTGCCCTCTTAAATCAATTCCATTAGCTATGGGGATTAATCCCCCCATTAATAATAAAATATAAGAGAGATTACGTAATCGTTTAATCATGTTCATATTTATCTTCAACTAACTTAGATGACTATTGGTAACTAATTACAAAGTTAGAAATAGCTTCAAAATTCCCTTCAGTCACTAAATCTTTGGTTTCTGTACCTGAGCTTGTCTTATATGCGATAGCATTAAATGTCAGCTCATTATCTCCTTTAGTATTTAATCCTGTTAACACTTTAGCAGTACCTAATACAATTGGACCTAGTCCATTCGCTAACTCTAATTTAATACCCAAGTTATTAATTTGAGTATTAATAAATGCATTAGACGTGTCTTGTGATGGAGAAGTAAATCTAATTGAAGTTGCTTTACTCGTTAAGTCACAATTGCTCAATAGAATAGTGAATCTCTCTGTTGCAGTATTATTTGCATTAAGCTGAGATTTCGATAACTGATTAAAATTCACATTAATATCAGAACCATTTTGTCCCGCTTTTAAATCACAAGGAGTATCTAATACAGTACCGGTAAATGTAACTTTTCCTGAGTTAACATCTGCCGCATTTACAGTTGATGCAACACCTAAAGTCATAATAGTTGCTATAGCTAACGTTTTCATTTTCATGAAGGTTGGGTCCTATGTTTGTTTTAACACATAAATAAATAATTAAATAAATTTTTATTACCAATAAACACTTTAAGTTGGCATTTTAAAAATCAAATATTATTGTCAGGTATAAATGTTTGTAATGGAACTTGAAATATATCAGCCAATTTAGCTAGTAAATCTATATGTACGTAGTTAACGCCTAACTCATAACGAGATACTTGTTGTTGACTTAGACCAATACACTTTGCTAATTCATCGCCTGTTAAGCCTTTTTGTTTCCTTAATTCCTTTATTTTATTCCCTATATAAAGACTTAATACCGGTGTTTTTTTTGTCGTTCCCATAAATATTAACCTTAATTATGATATTCTCATAATATTGCTGGAATAGTCTCTATGCTTATCATCACACATTTAAACTTTATACAATATATAGTGATTTTTTAATTAAACACCTCTTAGTAATAGACTAATACTCACATTTAGACGATCAGCAACAAGCTGAATCTGTTCTATATTCAAACGAACAAGACCGCGCTCAATGCGCGAGACATGCTGTTGAGAGCAAAGCAGTAGCCGAGCCAAATCAGAGCCAGTTATTCCTTGATTTTGGCGTATCCTTTTTATATTGCTCCCAACAATTTCTTTAGGAGATAGCATCATATTTACCTCAAAAGAAAAATGTAAAACTGTTGTCAAAATACCCCAAATTGACAATAGTGCACTCAATCTAGTTGTATGTCTTGTTTTTGTTTATTTTTCAAAATATATAACTAAATAGACCGCTAAGTGCAGTATTAACATTCAAACAGTTTGTTTCGAAATGTTTGTTCATATAATTTTAAGAGGTGAGGTGAGGCGAGAATAAGATAAATTGCAAGTAAATTCAATGTACTAATGACAACTAATCTTAGTAACATTTAGTAATAGATACAGCGTGTTATTTAGTAGTTACATATTTGACACGCATATTAGTTTTACTTAAGATACCCCTGATTGATATGGGCTTGTCAATTTGGGGTATTTTGACAACAGTCTTACTTATCTGTTAGCCCAAATTCCTTTAAATCTAGCAGGATTACTTGCTGTATAACGAACAGTATGACGAATGTTAGTATGCCCTAAATAGTCTTGAATCAATCTAGTGTCAGCCCCCCCTATCAGCTAGTGCATAGCCACATGCGTGCCGTAACATATGCGGGTGTATTCCCAGTGTTAACTGAGCAATTTGACCTAACCTTGAGAACAACTGATAAAAACGCTGCCGTGTCATCGGTGTCCCTCTTTCAGTGATAAATAACCACTCTTTCTCTGCTCCAAGTAATGTATTTCTAACATCCAACCATTCTTGAATAATTAGAACTTCTTCTTCAATTAGCGGGTGGTTAACTGAAAAACCATTTTTTAAACGATGTACATACAATTCTCGACTTTCTAAATTTATATCGGATAGCTTCAATGACAGAGCTTCACTAGCACGTAATCCATGGATATAACACATATAAATTAAACAGGAGTTACGCTCAGGATGTCGAGAAGTCCGACATGCTGTGAGTAAGCGTATTATTTCGGATTGAGTTAAATATTTTCGTGTTGACATATAATGAATCTCTTGTAGTTGATACATTGCTATCATAATAAGAATACATACTATTACCTATTGTTTTTTATAAATCCTTATATAATTCAATCAAGTGAATAAGAAATCTTATTAATGAAATCGCAAACAATCAGTTTAATTTATATTTACAGTCGTTAATCACATGCTTATTTATCAGCAGTCCTTTGTACAAATATGAATACAATTTTATTACTAGCTTAAGCACGTCTAGAAAATCTCTATTTTATATAATGGTAAAAGTTTTACCCTAATTGAGAGTTACATATTACCCGTTTTGATTGTTATATCAACAAATTAATTCACATTAAAAAAAATAACATAACAAAATAGATATGATGATTATAATTTAACTATCTGATTGTGATTAATTTAGAAACTCTAAAAGATAATTGACAAAATAAGAGACAAAAGGAGGATGTTTAACAACGATAGACTTTTTGGTATGTTAGCACTTATATTTTATGACAGACTCCTATCTTTAAAACATCAAACTCTGATATTACAACGATATTTTTCTATTATGTCATTTTTTTACTATTTTAAACTGATAATCTACAATGTATTTTCTTTATTATAAATATATCCCCCTGCATTTTAGAAATATTTTTTTGCTTTTTTAAGTTTGATGATTGTAGTATTTTTCAAATTAGCGAGTCCGGCGCAACAACGGTCTGCTTCCCTTAAGATAAGTCTGCTATAATTTTTTGGATAGAAACTCATCGAACCTATATGTACCAACGCATATACCGATAAGTATTATTTGAGCCAATCGTTTAAGTAGATTAAGCTTATGTGTCACTTATAGGTATTTACTAATGGAATAACAAAAAAGGGAAGCAAAAAAAAGCACAACTACACAATAATAAAATATAAATAAACAATATAAAATTAAGTCCCCTTTTCTATACAGATATACGGTTTCTCTACCGCCAAAAAAACTTTTGCTTCTGTATGATACGTATCCTTTTTTTATTGCTTCAAATATAAAGTAAACATGACCAATGCTTACCAAAATAAAAAACAAATTAGTTACTAATGTTTTTAAATCCATTTTCAACTTTAATTTCCGTCATTAATTTGGAATTATTATAACTCAATTTTATCACTCACTGTTAGCTCTCCTGTTCCAATATTTGAACTAACCATCAACATCTTTGGAGGTACCTGCGAAAGCAACGGCAATGGTACTAAAATCTATCGAATCCCATATAAAGCCATTTTTCCAAAACCGCCAGCATTATAAAAACATCATCAATGATGATTTAATGACAAATAATGAAATACCAATCAGATATAATCCTATCCGTAAACTCCCCGCATTAGTGTTATTTAAACTTCACTTTCATGTTTTAGCTTGAACATGATGGTCGTTGATTCAAGGTCACCATTAATTGATTGAGCAAACTCAGGGATTTCACCACTAATCTGCCATCCTAGAGAACTATAGCAGCCTATTCAATTTGATTTGAGAACTCCATTTCCCCGAAACTATATATCCTCTTTGCGCCTTCCTCTGTAAGTTCATTATTCGCCAAGAAATCAATGCCGTCGAGTCTGGTAGATATTCTCTTTTTAGCATATTAAAAATAATTCGAGGGCACTTTTGTAAGACTCTTGGTGCTTTAGGATGCGTGCGATACTCAAGGTAAAATACGCACTAATAATTACAAAACTTGAATAAATGTAACTTAATTTTAATTTTACTTTCGTAACATCACATAGATAAGAGTATGGTTATTACATCGCAACGTTACACTTTCATATTAATTCCTATGAACCATCCCTTTTAAGCCCCATCATCGGGGCTATTTTTTTGCCCTTTCCCCTTCAATTTCCCCATTGACTTTTCTACAAATGAAAAGCCGCCATCATAGAAGAAGGATCAGATAAGCTTTATCACTTTGCATCAGAGCTGAAACGCCAAATCCAAATAGCTCAAAGAGCGGGGCCTAAAGCGAGTCAGGTCACTCTGGATGTAAAATATGCAGCAGTGACGATAAAAGCCCCATCCAATAGAAAAGGGACTCTCATTTATCTCAACTATGTTGGGTGCGCTGGAATGGATCATGACGGGAAGGCGCTTAATTGGCATATTCTAACTAATGAGCCAGTAAATAATACAGAAGATGCTTTGAAAATTATTGATTATTACGAAAAACGTTGGTTGATTGAAGAATATCACAAAGTCTGGAAAAGCGAAGGAACTGGCGTTGAAGAGCTTCGAGTGCAGAGCAAAGATAACTTAGATAGATTAGCGACTATTTATGCTTTTTTAGCAGTAAAGATATTCCAATTAAAGTTTGTAAATGAGCAAATTGAAGATATTAACTGTGATAAAATCTTGTCACCGAAAGCATGGAAGTTGCTTTGACTTAAAAGGTTAAAGGCACCACTTCCAGAAAAAACACCAACAGCCAAATGAGCTTATGAGCACCTTGCAAGGCTTGGCGGTTGGAAAGATAGTAAACGAAATGGAAGAGCGTCAGTTAAGACGCTCTGGGAAGGATGGCTCAAATTGCAGACCATTCCTGAAGGTTATGAACTCGCTCAGTTTCTTGAAAAGGACTTGTGATCAAGAGACAGCCCGCAAAGCAGGTGGTTTTATGTTTAAGACGCTAACGCGACTTAAACTGGCTAAAGCCATAAAACAAAAAGGGTAGCCTAAGCCACCCTCTTACTAACTTATAATTTTAATCTGAATTATTTCAGAACATTATAAATAACCGTTTCGCCTGCTTTCACATCGCCTTCAACTAAAATCTCGACGCCAGCGAAATCATCAATATTGCTGATGATAACAGGGCTAATCATTGATTTAGCATTAGCCTCAAGGAACGGTAAATCTAATTTTAGAATAGGCGTACCCGCTGTCACTTCTGCACCCTCTTCCACTAAACGAGCACAACCTTCCCCTTTCAGCGCTACAGTATCAATCCCCATATGCACAATCAGTTCGACGCCGTTTTCTGTTTCAAGGCAGAATGCATGGTTAGTTTCAAAAATTTTCACCACTGTTCCTGATGCTGGCGCTAGCACTTCGCTACTTGTTGGTTTAATAGCAATACCATCACCCACAATACGGCTAGAGAACGCTTCATCCGGAACATCGTCGAGGGAGAATACTTGCCCACTCACAGGTGCAACCAGAGATAAAATCACATTGCCTTTTTCTTTCGCTGGCTCTTTGGTTTTCTTCTCTTCTGCTGCAACAGCAGGGACAGATGCCGCAATAGGGCCTTTAGCAATAACCTCTGTCATCGCTTTTGCGACCAATTCAGCACGTGTACCGACAATCACTTGAACATTCTGTTTACTTAAGCGGATAACCCCAGAAGCACCTAAACGTTTTGTCATGGCTTCATTAACTACCGCTGAATCTTTAACGCCTAAACGTAAACGTGTGATACAAGCATCAATACTGACGATGTTGTCACTCCCACCTACCGCAGCAACATATTGGCGAGCTTCTTTTTGGATGTCGCTGTCACTGTTATCAGCAGGGCTAATGCTTTCGTCATAACCATCAATAGTTTCATCACCTGCACTCTCTTCACGACCAGGAGTTAACAGGTTAAATTTGCGGATCATAAAGCGGAAAATGACATAGTAAATACAGAAGAAGACTAAGCCTTGAACAATCAACATGTACCACTGAACGGCTAATGGATTACGTGATTGTAGCAGCATATCGACTAAACCTGCGCTGAAGCCGAACCCAGAGATCCACTCCATTGTCGCTGCAATATAGACAGAGATACCCGTTAATAATGCGTGAATGACGTACAGAACTGGTGCCACAAACATGAATGAGAATTCAAGAGGTTCAGTGATACCTGTAAAGAATGCCGCGAATGCACCCGCGATCATAATACCCGCTACTTTCGCTTTATTCTCTGGACGAGCACAATGGTAAATCGCTAATGCTGCCCCCGGTAAACCAAACATCATGATTGGGAAGAAACCTGCTTGGTAACGACCCGTAATACCCACTGTCGCTAGGCCTGCGTCAATAGACTTGGCACCACCTAAGAAGTTTGGAATATCATTAATGCCTGCAACATCAAACCAGAACACCGAGTTCAACGCGTGGTGTAGACCTACAGGAATTAATAAACGGTTGAAGAAGGCGTAAATACCTGCACCGACAGACCCTAAATCTTTAATACTTTCACCGAAAGAAACCAAACCGTTATACACCACCGGCCAAACATACATCAGTATGAAAGCTAAGATGATCATCAGGAATGACGTTAAAATTGGCACAAGGCGACGACCACTGAAGAAAGACAACGCTTTTGGCAGTTCTACACCACTATAACGATTGTACAATTCAGCAGACAGTACCCCAACTAAGATACCAACAAATTGGTTGTTGATTTTATTAAATGCCATAGGAACAGATTCCATTGGAACATTCATAATCATGGAGTAAGACGCCGGAGAACACAGCGTTGTCACCACTAAAAAGCCGACAAAACCCGTTAGTGCCGCCGCACCGTCCTTATCTTTAGACATCCCATATGCAACACCAATGGCAAACAGTACAGACATATTATCTATAATTGCCGCACCGGATTTAATCAATAACGCTGCGATTGCACTATTGGCTCCCCAACCATCTGGGTCAATCCAATAACCAATCCCCATTAGGATTGCTGCGGCTGGTAGTACAGCAACTGGCACCATAAGCGCCCTACCAATCCGCTGTAAGTAGCTAAGAATATTCACAAACTCCCCCTTTATCGCCCTATTTTGCCCCATATGCGGGATCTTATTTTCATACCTCTAAATAATAATCTAGAGGATTGAGAGTATCAATTTCATAGTCTAAATTAATTGTTTCGCGATGCAAAATAAATAGCTTTGTTTTGTGATAAATATCAACGAATACGTTCATGATCTGACTAAATTAGTAGCTATTATTGAAAACTTATTTTATTATTAAAAATAACTTATTTATACCATTAACCTGTATATTCTCAGCGCACTTGAATTCATGGCATGAAACCTAAGTAGCATGTCAACTAAGTGATAACGCACAATAAATTTGAGTATAGCGAGTATTCCTATATCTAATAAATAACATCGGGGATACATATATATGAAAGATTTCACAGACTTATTAGAGGTAAAAGAGAGATGAGGCTAATCCCACTTAACAATGCACATGATGTCGGAATCTGGTCCGCACAATATATCGCGGATAAAATCAACGCATTCAATCCAACCGCAGAGAACCCTTTTGTACTTGGTTTGCCTACAGGTAGTACTCCTTTGGCCACCTATAAAGCACTAATTGCGTTATATAACGCAGGTAAAGTCAGCTTTAAGCACGTAGTGACCTTTAATATGGATGAATATATTGGCATTCCTGCTAACCATCCTCAAAGTTACCATACCTTTATGCACGAAAATTTCTTCAATCACATAGATATTCAAGCTGAAAACATTAATTTGCTAAATGGTAATGCGCCCGATGTGGATGCAGAGTGCCAGCGCTATGAAGATAAAATTAAGTCTTATGGCAAAATTAACCTATTCATGGGTGGTGTTGGTAACGACGGTCACATCGCTTTCAATGAACCGGGCTCATCTTTAAATTCCCGTACACGCATCAAAACGTTGACTCCAGAAACTCGTCAAGCTAACTCTCGCTTTTTTGATAATGACATTAACCAAGTGCCGAAATTTGCACTGACCGTGGGTGTTGCCACATTAATGGATGCGCAAGAGTTAATGGTTTTAGCAACGGGTGCGAATAAAGCTAATGCGGTGCATGCCGCGATAGAAGGCTCAATCAACCATATGTGGACGGTTAGCTGCGTGCAAATGCATCCTAAGGCGTTGATTGTATGTGATGAACCTGCAACCCTAGAGTTAAAAGTTAAAACATTGAAATATTTCAAACAGATCGAATCTGAAATTATTGACACATTTAACTAAGATTATATTTATCAATCACCCGATCAGCGATAGCTGGTCGGTGACCCATTTCCCAGAGGTCAGGAGTTTTAAGCTATGTATGCACTAACTAATTGCATTATTTATACAGGTCATGAAAGACTGGATAACCATGCTGTCATCGTTGATGGTGAGACTATCAAAGATGTTTGTCCTGTCTCTGAGCTACCAGAAAACATTTCACAACATGATTTGCACGGTGCAATTTTGTCTCCGGGTTTTATTGACTTGCAAGTCAATGGCTGTGGTGGTGTCCAATTCAATGATAATAAAGAAAATGTTACATTAGAAAACTTGGATATCATGCAAAAAGCCAATGAACGTTCTGGCTGCACAAGTTATTTACCTACATTAATTACCTGCTCTGATGAATTAATGCAGCATGGCGTTGAAGTCATGACTGAATACTTAAAAAAACATAAAAACAAAGCGCTTGGCCTGCATTTAGAAGGCCCTTACATTAATATCATCAAAAAAGGCACACACAACCCTAAATTTATACGTCAACCTTCAGCGCAAATGATTGATTACTTAGCATCCCATGCAGATGCAATAACTAAAATCACTCTAGCCCCTGAAATGGTTGAACTCAATTATATTCACCAATTGAAAGATGCAGGAATTGTTATTTCAGCTGGGCATTCAAATGCAACGTATGAAGAAGCTAAACTCGGCTTTAAAGCAGGTATCCGTTTCTCAACGCATCTTTTTAATGCCATGCCATACATCTCAGGCCGTGGTCCCGGTTTAGTGGGGGCGATTTATGATACACCTGAAGTTTATGCGGGTATTATTGCAGATGGACTGCATGTACAGTGGGCGAATATTCGTAACAGTAAGCACTTGAAAGGTGATAAATTAATTCTAGTTACAGATGCAACTGCGCCAGCGGGAATTGATCCTCAAACTGGTGAAATGGATCATTTTATCTTTGCAGGTAAAACCATATACTACCGTAATGGACTGTGTGTAGATGAAAATGGCACACTTAGCGGTTCATCACTGACCATGATTGAAGCCGTTAGAAACAGTGTAGAACATGTCGGCATCGCATTAGATGAAACACTGAGAATGGCAACACTCTACCCAGCAAGAGCTATCGGAGTTGAAGAGACATTAGGCTCTATTGCTCCGGGGAAAATTGCGAATTTGACCGCGTTTAACCACGACTTCGAGATCCTTTCAACTTATGTTAACGGAGTTGAAGTCTACAAAAAATGAGTAACTAGCTAATGAATCAAAGCCACTCGCTAAAGCAAATTGGTAATATTGATCTTGTTAAACAACTTAATAGTGCTGTTGTCTATAGTTTGATTGACCAGCACGGCCCGATATCAAGAATTCAAATTGCTGAGCAAAGCCAACTTGCCCCAGCTAGTGTTACTAAGATCACTCGCCAACTACTCGAACGAGGTTTAATTAAAGAAGTTGACCAACAGGCCTCCACTGGAGGCCGTCGCGCCATCTCTATCGTTTCTGAGCATAAGCATTTCCACACCATTGGCGTTCGTTTAGGGCGCTATGATGCTACCATCGCCTTATATGATTTGGGTGGCAAAATGATTGTTGATGGTCATTACCCTATTACAGAGCCTTCCCAGCAAGCCGTTGAACAAAAGTTAATTTCCGCTCTTGAAGACTTCATTACGCAACACCATCGTCGCCTTAAAGAACTTATTGCTATTTCAGTAATCCTACCCGGTTTAGTTAACCCAAATAGTGGTATTGTTTACTATATGCCACATATTAAAGTTGATAATTGGCATCTGATCGATAATTTACAACATCACTTTAATATCACTTGCTATGTTGGGCACGATATTCGCAGCCTAGCGCTCGCTGAAAGCTATTTTGGCGCGACTCGTGATTGTGAGGACTCACTGCTCGTTCGCATCCACAGAGGCGCTGGAGCGGGTTTAGTGATTAACAAAGAGATATTGCTTAACCACAGAGGCAATCTAGGCGAAATTGGCCATATCCAAGTCGATCCACTCGGTGAGCTTTGTCATTGTGGCAATTTTGGCTGTTTAGAAACTATCGCCTCTAACCAAGCCATTGAAGCACGTGTGAGGCAACGACTAGAACAAGGCTATTCAAGCTCCCTTACCCCTGAAACTTGCACAATTTTACATATTTGCCAAGCGGCTAACAAAAGTGACCCACTGGCAACAGAAGTTATTCAACATGTTGGCCGCCAAATAGGTAAAGCTATCGCCATCTCGATTAACTTATTTAACCCTGAGAAAGTCGTCATTGCAGGCGATATTACCGAGGCAGCGCAAATCCTTTTACCCGCCATTCAAAGCTGTATTGATACCCAAGCGTTGAAGGGATTTAGAGAAAATCTCCCTGTCGTCACCTCGGCACTAGTCCATAACTCCGCCATAGGCGCGTTTGCTCTAACAAAAAGAGCTATGCTAAACGGTGAATTATTACAAAAATTGTTTGAAAACTAATTTTTGACCTCATTAATATCAAAGGCAGGCTTTCACGCCTGTCTTTTTATTTTCCTAAATAACGATAATCGCCTAGATTGATTGTTTTTCAACCTCCCTCTCCTCTTTCAACGAGAAATAAGCATTTTTGCACAGTGCTTGCTGGTTTTTGGGTCTCTGCTTTCTTAGATATTTTTTTCTGTTAAAAAGTTAAAAGCAGTTTTTTCAAATATGGGCTTGTTTTTTGCTGACTTTATCGACAAAATGATTATTCAACAAACAAACAGTCACGTTTTCTGAAAAATAGTGCAAAAAGCTGTTGACTGTCGTGTCTGTAATTAGCATAATGCGCCCCGCAACGCCGACGAAGGTTATGCAAAAAAAGATGGCTATGTAGCTCAGCTGGTTAGAGCACAACACTCATAATGTTGGGGTCACAGGTTCGAATCCCGTCATAGCCACCATTTATTGCGGGAGTGGCGAAATTGGTAGACGCACCAGATTTAGGTTCTGGCGCCGCAAGGTGTGCAAGTTCAAGTCTTGTCTCCCGCACCATTTTCCTTCTCGGTAGTATTGAATTTAAGATTGGGGTATCGCCAAGCGGTAAGGCACCAGGTTTTGATCCTGGCATTCCCAGGTTCGAATCCTGGTACCCCAGCCATCTTAATACGATAAATAGTAGAATTTCCCGGATGGGGTATCGCCAAGCGGTAAGGCACCAGGTTTTGATCCTGGCATTCCCAGGTTCGAATCCTGGTACCCCAGCCATCTTCTATCCCCTCTTGCAGTAAATATCATTCCAAATAAATATTAATGGCTATGTAGCTCAGCTGGTTAGAGCACAACACTCATAATGTTGGGGTCACAGGTTCGAATCCCGTCGTAGCTACCATTTATTTTTGTTGGGGTATCGCCAAGCGGTAAGGCACCAGGTTTTGATCCTGGCATCCCCAGGTTCGAATCCTGGTACCCCAGCCATTCTCTTTTTTCCCTTAAATAGCTCAATAACTCTGTACGGCACGTACGATTAGCTGATTTCAAACCATTTAGCTTATCGTTTTTATTGATAAATAAAATAAAATAAATAAAATCAGAAAATAAAGTTATTTTTACTGCCTATCAAACTAATTTATGTCGCCTAGCCCATTTTTATATCGCTTTTTTATAGAATAACTCTCTTTTTGTCTACTTTTTTGTTTTATTTAATCCTGATATTACTCCTTTACCAGTAGCTAAATCGTTTAAAGTGGTAGATAATCAACATTTCGCCCATAAAATTTACTTTTACATAACTTTTTTGTTAATTTTGTGACTTCAATCATTTCTCTTTAACTAACGAAAGTGATAATCTGCGCTCGAATTGTAGTTAGGTATGATTAATGTCTGCGAAATTATATCTTCGCTAACATTAGTAAATTCTATCCCATCTTCCATTCCAATAAATTAGTTCTCAAAAACTCTAATAAAAGTTTTAAACCTAATAATTATAATTTGCCAAAACGCAACATTTTTACAGAGAAATTTTATGCGAAACATGATAAAGCAACCAATATATAAGATCTTATATGTTCAGGTAATCGTAGCTATCATCCTTGGTATTGCTCTTGGCCACTTTTTTCCTGACATTGGAGAGTCATTAAAACCCCTTGGTGATGCATTCATCAAAATCGTTAAAATGATTATCGCACCAGTTATCTTCTTAACGGTAGTTACTGGTATCTCGGGCATGTCTAACATGAAAGCCGTTGGTAGCGTTGCAGGTAAAGCAATGCTGTACTTTATTACTTTCTCGACTGTTGCTCTCATCATCGGTCTTATCGTCGCGAATATCATTCGTCCCGGCGCAGGTCTTAACATAGATCCCGCAACATTGGATAATGCTAAAGTGGCAGGCTATGTTGCAAAAGCCCACGAATCCTCGATTGTCGGCTTTTTAATGAATATCATCCCTGATACGGTAATAAGTCCATTAGTCAACGGTAATATTTTACAAGTTCTGTTTATTGCTGTGATTTTCGGGTTAGCACTCGCTGCAACAGGTAAACACGGTGAACCCATTGTAAAATTACTACAAAATTTCTCTGAACCTGTATTTAAAATGGTTGCGATGTTAATGAAACTCGCACCTATCGGGGCATTTGGTGCAATGGCGTTTACCATTGGTAAGTATGGAATATCTTCTATCGGTAATTTGATGATGCTGATTATGACGTTCTATATTACCTCACTACTGTTCGTCTTAGTGGTTCTTGGTGCCGTTGCAAAATATAACGGTTTCTCTATCATTCAACTGATTAAGTACATCAAAGATGAGTTATGGTTAGTGTTAGGTACTTCTTCTTCCGAAGCTGCATTACCTAGCTTAATGAGAAAAATGGAGCACGCCGGGTGTGAAAAATCCGTTGTGGGATTAGTGATCCCGACAGGTTATTCATTCAACCTTGATGGTACCAATATCTATATGACAATGGCGGCATTGTTTATCGCACAAGCCACCAATATTGAACTCACTATTTGGGAACAAATTTCATTGCTGTTGGTTGCAATGATCAGTTCTAAAGGCGCAGCGGGTGTCACAGGCGCTGGTTTCATTACTTTAGCCGCAACCTTAATGGTTGTACCAAGCATCCCTGTAGCAGGTATGGCGCTTATTTTAGGAATTGACCGCTTCATGTCTGAGTGTCGTGCATTAACTAACTTAGTTGGTAATGCATGTGCCTGTATCGTTGTTGCTCGTTGGGAGAAAGAGTTAGATACCGAAAAATTAGCCCATGCATTTGCAGCTAAAAATGAAACATTAGATTCTGTCATTACTGAAGAAGATATCTCTCAGCCAACTATTTCAATTGATACTGCAAACAATAAATAACAAACTCGTTTATCCAAAAAAATAAGCCACGATTGTGGCTTATTTTTTATGCTATCAATTAAAGTTCAGTCACAACCTCACTTTGAGGGCGCCTAACTTTGGGCAATGCAGCATTAAAATCATCCTCTTGTTTGTAACCAAGGCAGACAACCGCGACTGCATTCAAGCCCTGTTCTGCCAGCTCGAACTGCTCATTAAGTATTGAAAAATCGATTCCTTCCATCGGTAACGCATCAACACCTATTACCGCAGCACCTAACAATAAGGTTCCCATATTTAGGTAGACTTGTTTTTCTATCCAATGGTTTAAGTCAGTAAATTGATTTTTATGCAGATTAACAAAGAAAGTACGCGCCATATGGTTTTGCTCTTTGAGCTCAACGCTCGCATATCGTCCGGCTTTATCTTCCAATTCTAATAGATGAGATAAGTATTCATCGGGTAACTCTGTTTTCCCACATAAAATAACGACATGAGAAGCATCATGAATTTTTTGTTCATTGAATGAATAAGTGCCAGAGGTCGCATTAATGACTTTTTGCTTCGCGTCAGGACTCTTAGCGATAATAAAGTGCCACGGTTGAATATTGACACTCGAAGGGCTTAGTCGTAATAGCTCTTTTATTTGGTTAATTTTCTCATCTGAGATAGTTTTGCTAGGGTCAAATTTTTTGGTTGCATAACGAGTATGTAAAACATCAACTAAATCCATTAATTACCTCTTTTTCCATAAGTTTTAAATAAAAGAATACCTGAATAAATTACTGTATGAATAATAAAATCTTTAGCAGAAAATTCTAGATATTTATCATCTATATCACAAATAAAAACAATACGTTACTTTATAGTCCTAAGGCATATTTTAATGCCAGCTTTTTAGCTTTCCCAGCACGTTGAGCCGCCATTAACCCAAGGTTTCTTAATACTTTCAATCCCGGTAAATTTTCACTAAATGCCATATAAATCACATCCATACCAGCTTGCATCACTAGGTTATCGGGTAAGCGACGGCGCTGATAGCGTTTCAATACATCAAGTGAATGCCATTCCTGCAAGTATTCGCGTGCATAAATCACTTCTTTGAGTAACGAGTCTACATCACGGTAACCTAAGTTCACGCCTTGCCCTGCTAATGGGTTAATGGTGTGTGCCGCATCACCAATTAATGCGAGTCCATCAATGACATAACGATTCGCATGGTGACGAACTAATGGAAACGCACCAGCGGCAATCGCAGTCACCTTTCCCAAGCGCTCAGGAAAGGCTTCGGAAATAACACCCGTTAATTGTTCCATCGACATTCCTTGTAAACGTCGAATTTTAGCTGGGCTGTCATACCAGACAAGTGAGGCCCAATGATCATAGAGAGGTAAAAAAGCTCGCGGCCCTGAAGGGAAAAACTGCTGCCACGTTTTATCTTGCTGTGCTTGTTGCGTTTGAATAGTGATTAGCATGCATGACTGACGATATTGCCAGCCTCGGCTACCAATACCTGCCATTTTTCTGACTTGTGAATTAGCGCCATCAGCCCCAACGACAAGCTTAGCTTGCAAAACTCGTTCATCCTCCAATTCCAACACCCACTCTTTTTGCTGCTTAGGCTGATATAAATTAACGAGTTTTGCGGGGCAAATAAGGTTTAAATTGCAGTATTTTTCGCACTCACGCCATAATGCTAGCTGTAGTACACGGTTTTCAACCATAAAACCTAGTTCGGACAACCCCAAGCTTTGGGCATCGAAAACCACGTTGCTATCGGGTTCTTCCCATGTTTCTAGCTGACGATAAGGTGCACTACGCATAGCATCTACATGTTGCCACGCCCCTAATTGGGTTAATAACTCAACTGATGAGCGGCTAATCGCAGAAATGCGAACATCGGGTGCACTTTGTGGCTCGAATGGTGTAGGTTGTACCCTTTCAAGTAATGCCACCTTCATTCCTTCTTGGGCAAAACCCAATGCCGCTGCCGCACCTATCATCCCTGCGCCGACGACGACAACATCATAAGATTCGATTTGTTTATTCATCACATTAGCCACTATTTACGGATTAATTGCTGTATTGTACCGAATATTTATTGCTCTCGCTGACAATATCTCCACTTGAACTCTAGTCACTGATGCCTCAAATGAATACAATACGCTCTAACTTTAAAACAATAGGCAAATTGCCTGCCCTTAGATTTCGTGTAGTGATATTATTAAATAATATTTTTGCATTTACCCCATCATACAATGATGTCTTTAATCAAAATGCATGCGAGTTCCCAAAAAAAATAGGGCAGGACTTTGGATTTACAACGCGTTTCGGAGTCCACTACACTAGCCGCTTCGAAAACACCGGATATACGACATGTCAACGAATAAAAAGCTATACATTAAAACTTGGGGTTGCCAAATGAATGAGTATGACTCATCCAAAATGGTTTCCTTATTAGAAAGCACTCATGGTTATCAACTAACTGAAATTGCAGAAGAAGCTGATTTGCTTCTGCTGAATACGTGTTCTATTCGTGAAAAAGCGCAAGAAAAAGTGTTCCACCAGCTTGGTCGTTGGAAATATTTCAAAGATAAAAACCCTGATATTATCATCGGTGTTGGTGGCTGCGTAGCTTCACAAGAAGGGGATTTTATTCGTCAACGTGCACCAAGTGTGGATATTGTTTTCGGTCCCCAAACCTTACACCGTCTACCTGAAATGATTAATCAGGTTCAAGGGACACGTAGCCCAATTATTGATATCAGCTTCCCAGAAATTGAGAAGTTTGACCGTTTACCAGAACCCCGTGCAGAAGGGCCTACTGCGTTTGTTTCCATCATGGAAGGTTGCAATAAATATTGTACATTCTGCGTAGTACCTTATACCCGTGGTGAAGAAGTTAGTCGCCCTTGTGATGATATTTTGTTTGAAATCGCACAATTAGCCGCACAAGGTGTACGTGAAGTTAACTTACTTGGCCAAAACGTGAATGCATATCGTGGCGCAACCTTTGATGGGGACATTTGCTCATTTGCTGAGTTATTGCGTCTAGTGGCTGCGATTGATGGTATCGACCGTGTGCGCTTTACCACTAGCCACCCAATTGAGTTTACAGACGATATCATTGAAGTTTACCGTGACACCCCTGAGCTAGTCAGTTTCTTACACCTGCCAGTTCAAAGTGGCTCTGACCGCATTCTTACTATGATGAAACGTGCACATACGGCCTTAGAATATAAAGCCATTATTCGCAAATTACGCGCAGCACGCCCTGGTATTCTGATCAGTTCAGACTTCATCGTTGGCTTCCCAGGTGAAACGAACGATGACTTTGAAAAAACCATGAAACTGATTGCTGATGTTAATTTTGATATGAGTTATAGCTTTGTCTATTCTGCACGTCCTGGGACACCTGCGGCTGACTTACCTGACGATGTCAGTGAAGATGAGAAAAAACAGCGTCTATACTTACTACAACAGCGTATCAACCAACAAGCAATGAGTTTCAGCCGCGCCATGTTAGGAACTGTACAGCGTATCTTAGTGGAAGGAACTTCGCGCAAGAACGTCATGGAACTATCAGGGCGTACCGAAAATAACCGTGTAGTGAACTTTGAAGGCACGCCGGATATGATTGGCAAATTCGTGGATGTGGAAATTGTGGACGTCTATACCAACTCTCTGCGAGGTAAAGTCATCCGCACTGAAGATCAAATGGATCTGCGCGTTCACGAATCCCCTGCTTCCGTCATTGCACGTACTCGAAAAGAAGATGAGCTAGGTGTTGGTAGCTACCAGCCTTAAGCCGTGATCTAACGATAGGATATTCAGTGACCGATACAAAAAACTTACAAATCGCAACACAAGAAATTTTCTTAGAACCCGCAGATAATCAGCGTTTAATGAGCCTCTGCGGGCCATTTGATGACAATATCAAGCAACTTGAACGCCGTCTTGCTATCGAAATTAGTCGACGCGATAACCGGTTTAAAATTTCAGGCAAGCCACTCAACGTTCAAGCAGCAAGTAAAATTCTACGTCAGCTATATGTCGATACATCCCCTATCCGTGGAATTATTCCTGATATTGACCCAGAAAATATTCATCTAGCTATTTTAGATAGCCGAGTTTTGGAGCAATCCGCCGATAGTGTGCCTGACTATGGCAAGGCCGTGAATATTAAGACTAAACGGGGCGTGATCAAGCCTCGAACTCCAAACCAAGCACAATATATCGCTAACATTTTAGACCATGATATTACGTTTGGAATTGGTCCTGCTGGGACAGGGAAAACCTATTTAGCGGTTGCCGCTGCCGTTGATGCTCTTGAGCGTCAAGAGGTTCGTCGTATTTTATTAACTCGTCCAGCTGTTGAGGCGGGTGAGAAACTGGGTTTCTTACCTGGGGATCTTAGCCAGAAAGTCGACCCTTACCTACGCCCTCTTTATGATGCATTATTTGAAATGTTAGGCTTTGAAAAAGTTGAAAAGCTGATTGAGCGTAACGTAATTGAAGTCGCACCATTGGCGTATATGCGTGGCCGTACATTAAATGATGCTTTTATTATTTTAGATGAAAGCCAAAATACTACCATTGAACAAATGAAAATGTTTTTGACGCGTATTGGATTTAACTCCAAAGCGGTTGTCACGGGGGATATTACCCAAGTTGACTTACCACGCGGTAGTAAATCAGGTCTACGTCATGCCATTGAAGTGCTTTCTGAGGTTAACGACCTAAGCTTTAACTTCTTCCACAGTGAAGATGTGGTTCGTCATCCTGTGGTTGCAAAAGTTGTTATGGCTTACGAGGCATGGGAAGAGCAAGACAATAAGCGTCGCCAACAGTTACGTGAAGAAAAAGAACAACAGAAGCAATTTGAAAAGCAGGAAAACTTATAAATGAGTGA
The DNA here is from genome assembly GCF_050487165.1 of Providencia sp. Me31A. NCBI lineage: Bacteria > Pseudomonadati > Pseudomonadota > Gammaproteobacteria > Enterobacterales > Morganellaceae > Providencia > Providencia sp. Me31A. Next base: position 30,764 of record NZ_JBKQGZ010000006.1, on the reverse strand, counting down.
CATCGACATCATTCTCGATTTACAAATTGCGTGCGAAAACCCAGACGGATTACCTTCTGAAGCTTTATTCGAGCGTTGGTTAGCCGCTGTATTGCCTAAGTTTCAAGCACAAAGTGAAGTGACTATTCGCATTGTGGATGAAGCAGAAAGTCACCATTTGAATCTGACATATCGTGGAAAAGATAAACCAACCAACGTATTATCTTTTCCTTTTGAAGCACCGCCAGAAATTGAGCTTCCATTATTAGGTGACTTAATTATCTGCCGTCAAGTTGTTGAGCAAGAAGCTGTTGAGCAACAAAAAACAGCTGAAGAACATTGGGCACATATGGTAGTTCACGGCTGTTTACACTTGCTAGGATATGACCATATTGAAGATGATGAAGCCGAAGAAATGGAAGGGTTAGAAACTGAAATTTTAGCTGAATTAGGTTATAACGACCCTTATCTTGCAGAAAAATGATGATCTAACTATAATTTTTTAGCTTTCCTCTACAAAGGAAGCATTATTTTACAAAAAACTGACCGTAATGATGAAGATAAACGATCCGTTTTATGCTAAAAATAAATGAAATACGCTGTTTTTATTAACTAATCTCTCTTATTCAATAACTGAGGAATACAAAATTAACCGCCATGAGCGACGATAACTCTTCGAGTAGCGATAACCCTGGTCCTAAGAAAGGGTTCTTTGCACTATTAAATCACCTCTTCCACGGTGAACCTAAAAATCGTGATGACTTAGTCGAACTCATCCGCGACTCTGAACAAAACGATTTAATTGATCCTGATACCCGCGAAATGCTTGAAGGGGTAATGGATATTGCGGATCAACGCGTACGCGATATTATGATCCCGCGTTCCCAAATTATTACCTTAAAACGAAATCAAACGCTTGATGAGTGCCTTGATGTCATTATTGACTCTGCACACTCACGCTTTCCTGTAATAAGCGAAGATAAAGACCATATTGAAGGGCTATTAATGGCAAAAGACTTACTGCCATTTATGCGCACTGATACCGAACCTTTTAGTATTGATAAAGTCTTACGCCAAGCGGTTGTTGTACCTGAAAGTAAGCGAGTAGACAGACTACTCAAAGAGTTTCGTTCACAACGCTACCACATGGCCATTGTGATTGATGAGTTTGGTGGTGTCTCTGGGCTTGTTACCATTGAAGATATTTTAGAGTTAATTGTCGGAGAAATTGAAGACGAATATGATGACGAAGATGATGTCGATATTCGCCAGCTAAGCCGTCACTCCTATTCGGTTCGCGCTCTAACGCAAATAGAAGACTTCAATGAGGCATTTGGTACGCATTTTAGTGATGATGAAGTAGATACAGTAGGCGGCCTTGTGATGCAAGCATTTGGCCATTTGCCTTCTCGCGGCGAAACCATCACAATAGATAACTATCAATTTAAAGTTGCTATGGCAGACAGTCGTCGAATTATTCTGCTCCACGTGAAAATTCCTGACGATGCGCCTGTTCCAACTTTGGAAGAAGAACAGACTTAATGAACTCAACGTCTATTTATCAAAGCCAGTGGTTGCGATTACTACTGGCTTTAATCTTCGGAGCCAGTGGAACACTGGCTTTTTCGCCTTTTGATATCTGGCCTGCCGCGCTACTTTCTGTTTTATTTCTTCAACTACTCACTTTACAACGCACGGCCAAACAATCTTTTGCCATAGCCTTTGCATGGGGGTTAGGTTTATTTGGCAGCGGTGTTAACTGGGTTTACGTCAGTATTGCTGATTTTGGTGGCATGCCAGGCCCTGTTAATGTCTTTATCGTTATTTTATTAGCGGCTTATCTTTCACTTTATACAGGATTATTTGGCGCATTACTGAGCAAGCTTGCACCAAAAGCCAATATTTGGCGTTTAGTCTTTCTTGCGCCAGCATTATGGCAATTAACTGAGTTTCTGCGTGGTTGGGTGCTCACCGGTTTCCCATGGCTACAATTTGGCTATAGTCAAATCGATGGCCCAATGAAAGCCATCGCCCCTGTATTTGGTGTAGAAATGATTACCTTGCTGTTATTCAGCATCAGTGGTCTGTTAGTGCTTGCTATCATCCGTCGTAGCTTTATTGCATTAGCCGTCGCAGGCGTTTTATTGTTCGCTCCGCTTGTTGCCAAAAATGTACAGTGGATCATTCCACTTGAAGACAACAAAATGCAAGTTGCACTCGTTCAGGGCAATATTCCACAGTCCATGAAATGGGAAGCTAGTTTTTTACAAAAAACCAAAGATACCTATATGGCGCTGTCTCGCCCTTATATTGGTAAAGCTTCACTGATTATTTGGCCTGAATCTGCGGTACCTTCTGTTGAATTAGATAACCAAACGTGGTTAAAGTCTCTCGACCAACTCTTAACAGAATCGAATACACATTTAATTACGGGTATTGTTGATGCGAGGCCAAGGGATGGCGAGTATGAATTCTTTAACACAATTATTGTATTAGGGGATAAAACCCCCTATCTCTACCCATCTAAAAACCGCTATAATAAGCACCACTTAGTGCCTTTTGGTGAATTTGTCCCTTTAGAAGACTTACTACGCCCTATTGCCCCGTTCTTTAATCTGCCGATGTCAGGTTTTAGTCGAGGCGACTACCAGCAAGCTCAATTAGCCGTGGGGAATATTCATCTAACAGCCGCAATTTGCTATGAGATTATTTTAGGAACACAGGTTCGAGATAATTTCAAACCTGATAGCGACTACTTACTTACCGTCTCTAATGATGCATGGTTTGGTCAATCTATCGGCCCTTGGCAGCATTTCCAAATGGCCCGTATGCGCTCTTTAGAATTAGGTCGCCCACTATTACGTTCAACAAATAACGGTATTACTGCGGTCATCCGCGCGGATGGTTCAATACAAGATATCCTTCCACAATTTAAAGCAGCAACGCTTGCCACTGAGGTCACGCCAACAACAGGCTTAACCCCTTACGCACGTTGGAGTAATTATCCAATGTGGGGTATTGTTGTGCTCTTTGGATTGTTGGGGTTTGTTATGAATCGACGCCAGAAATAGTCATAATTCGCCTGCCTCAATAACACAATCTTTATTGAGGCAGGTGTTCACGCTAGCCAATCAGCTGCCCTTGTATATCAGCAATTTTTACAGTGGCAATACAACCCGCATTAAACTGTAAAAAATCATCCTCTATACCATCTGAAAAGATAACGCCATTATCTGGCATTAAAGACTCAAGCTCTAACGGCGCCTGTGGCTCTATAGTGCCAAAGACCCATTTAGTGCCTGTTATTTTGCTTAAAAAAGGTTCTCTAACACTAAACTGTAATTTCTTTTCCCCCCAACCGAACCCTTTAGAAAGCGGGTGTGACGTCGTACCCGTAATGGCTTGAGCCCCCGCTAAGATAGATTGAAACCACCCTGTTGAACCTAATCCTGTCGATATAATGATCCCTGAAGAAGACTGAAACTCTTGTTCACCGCGCCAATTTAACAAATAACGGGCTGAAGTATGGCTTTTAGGCCCAATAAATAAGTCATTAACCGCCAATAATGACTGCCCATCATTGGTCGTTGCCTGAGCAAAAGTCACTGATTTTTGCTCAACTTGACCTTTCAATGTTTTCGTCACCACCTCCTGTAACTGGCCAATTTCAAACGGCAGTAATTTACCATCCCACCTTGCAGGATCAGGGTTAATCGCTATAACGGGCTGCCCCTTTAAATACTTTAGTGTATTAGCGACTAAGCCATCCTGCCCAATCACAACGATAATATCTTGCTTAGAAAACTGGTAGCTTGGTAATAATTTTCGTTCCAATAATTGAAATCGCCCTAAAGATTTCAAAATTGATTCCGCTTTCACTAATTGTCGCTGATACAAATCATGTTCATTCAAGTAATCATCAATTTCAACATGGTTATGTTCTAAATAAAATTTTGCCTGAGGCCAAGTATTGAAACGTTCAATGAGCTCCTGTAAACGAGTTTTACGCATCACGAGAATAAATCGGGCATCATCAATCTTATTCATTATTTCGTTCCTTTTTTCATTAGCTGGCCGAATAAATCAGGGGAAATATTTAGCTCACCAATTTTTCCTGCATTTTGTGCTAATGATTCAAAGGCCATTGCCATCAATTGCTCTGGTCCCATTTTCGCCAAGGCAAGCGCTTTTAGGTTTTCCACAGGTAATTGGCTGTAGGCTTTCATTTTTGATTCAATAGAGTAGGCATCTGCATCAGATTGAATCCGTTGATTTTCTACACTCAGCGCTACCAGCTCATTACGTTTTGCTTCTGCACTTACCTGCGCCGTCAACTCTTCTTGCTCGATCTCTGCACGTTCACGTAACAATTTACGTTCATTATCAAGGCGAGCCTCTTCAATTTGCTGCTCTTTAGTTTGTACGGATAAGTCAGTTTCTAACTCGGCTTCTTTGATCGTTCTTTCTTGTTCAACAGAGAACTTGCGTCTGGCATAGATAGCATCGTCGGCTTCTTTCAAGATAGACTCTCGCGCTTGTGCCTCTAATGCTTTGAGTGTTTCAGGCGACGGCGCAATCGCCGCAATGGAAACATCTAGAATAGCAATACCTAATGACTCTATGACCGCCTGCTCTGCGAGTTGCTTACTGACTAATGTCACCAATGATTGGCTAATCAATAATGCATCCCGTAACGAAGTACTCTGTATCTTGGCTTGAATAATTGTTTGAGCCGCACGCACTACCCTATCGCCCAGTTTAAGCGGGTCTTCTGAGGCATAGCTTTTTCCATCTTTAGATAAATTGAAATTTAAAACATCTGCTGTTTTTTCGGCTGCAATTACCTGAAATGAAATTTGTCCTTGAACGCGTAAGCTTTGAAAATCAGCGGTTTGCAAATTAAAAATAAAGGGTGCCTCTTGCGCATTTAATGGAAGAGCAGCAATGGAAGTTGTATCCGCATTATACCAAAAACTGATACCTTTCCCTTGTTTACGGATCTTTCCATTCACAGATTGAATAACAAAAGTAGATGAGTCCGCCTTGAAGTATTTAAAGTTAAACATAGTAAGCTCCTTATTAATGTCCTTATGACTTTAATTGATTATTGTCCTTTAGACATTAATTAGTCAAGAAATAAATGTCTTAATGACATTAATTAGTTTTCAGCTTATAATTTGTCATTAAATTCAAACGTACAATTAATTAGGTAACAATATGAATGAAAAAGAATTTTTAGCAGGATATAACCGAAAAGAGTACCTTTCGCCATTGTTGACTGTTGATGCTGTATTGTTCACCTACCATGAAAATACCCTTAAAGTATTACTCGTTGAACGTGCAAATTATCCAGAAAAAGGCAAATGGGGGCTCCCCGGTGGCTTTGTCGATGAACTAAATGACCGCACTCTAGAAGAAACCGTTTTACGAAAATTACAAGAAAAGACAGGGGTGATCCCACCTTATATTGAACAATTGTGCACTGTTGGCAACCAGCAACGCGACCCCCGAGGTTGGTCTGTGACTGTTTGCTATACGACGCTGATCGCCTATCAATCCTGTAAGGCACATATTGAAAGTGTCGATTCGGTCAAATGGGTATCTATTGATGAAATAAATAATTTGTCATTAGCGTTCGACCATTTTCAACTCTACCAACAAGCTCGGGAACGCTTAAAACAAAAATCGCTCTATTCCATTGTGCCGGGATTCGCTTTACCTGATGTGTTTACCTTGTCTGAGCTACAGCATGTTCACGAAGTTTTGATTGGTAAGCCGCTGCAAAATAAATCATTTAGGCGTCGCTTGGAGCAAGCAGATTTACTGATTGATACCGGAGAGAAGCGCCATGAACGTGGGCGCCCTGCAAATTTATACCGTTTGAAATCTCAATCCGCTGATTATCGTTTTATTCGTAATTTAGAATTTTAAGAAGGTAAGCATCTGATAGACAGATTCCATTATCAGATGCTAGATGATTCACTCATGGCAAATTGTAGGGGTAACAATATAGGTAAAAATCAATTTATTGGATTTATAATAATTGTGGGTGATCCCATCAGGGAACATTTCATGCAAAACTTTCATCCCTACCCCCTTACTACAATAATTTTTATCTAACCCCTCTCGCATATTTTGCTGCCAGCGTGCTTCTTCCAACACATTATCTGGGATACCTTTGATGGTGTATTGGTAAAATAGCATGCCGTTCTTTGCCGTCACTTCTGTCAATAAAGTGACATCATCAACCAGCATAGGTAATGCTTTGGCCATATCCGATAAAAAAATTCCCCTTAACAACGTTGGGTCATCATCCCCTTTTTCATTAAACGCTTTAATTTTATCTTCTGTAGAGTTGGCCTTGATTTTATCATATCGCTGTTTTACGTCTGCATTTGTTACCAACCCAGAAAGTTGCTCAGTTTTTGTTTTTTCGTCCGCATCAGGAGAACACCCTACCACGAGTATCACGCCTAACAATAACCAAACCAATTTTTGAAACAAAACCATCCCATTCACCTATTCTATTATTTATATAGCGAAATGAGTTTACCACAATGATAAATTAAACTTATATTCAGAAAGCCCCCTTAATAGTGAGGGGGACGATAAAAATATTAAAGTGATGCTAACCACATGCGCACTTTTAAACCGTAAGAGCTGGTCCAGCCAGATGTAAAACTGACTAATTCGCCATTATCAATCACCATAAATGTTGGCGTAGCGCTCACACCGACAGCATTAGACAGTTGCCCACTAATGTCATTGATAACAGGGAAATTTAAATCCTTTTTTTCCATACCAGTCATTAAGCGAGACGTTTCACCCGAGCGGATCGCAACAGAAATGATTGGCATACCTGATTGGTTTAAATCTGACACTGATGGGGAGGTAAGATTGCACACCCCACACCATGTTGCCCAAAAATAAACCAATACCGGTTTTTCTTTACTTAGATTAGCCAATGAAACGGTTTCACCATTAGCTAAAGTATGTTGCTCTAATAACACCGGAGCAAGGGTCTGGGGTTTACGCCACAGATCCATCACGGTAAAGGCAACAAATAAAATAATTACCAAAACAATAATTTCTTTAGACCACTTTTTCAGTCTATTCATAAGGTTATTAACCACTTAATTTTCAAATAACTAAAATTTAATCTATAGAATACCGAAGCATTTAATCGAAATTAATGCTTTGTTGGTCTAATTAAATTTCTATTCTTATTTGAGATCTAACCTCTAAATAATTCGCGTTGTGGCTAGGTAACAAGTCAAACTAAGCCCTAGAAACATACACAAGTCTGTGACTAGGGTTAGTGAATGATACAAGCAACGCCACAACGTGAAGTATAACGAGGATTATTTCAGCTTAGCTAACTGCTCTTTGACAATTTCCTCAAACTGCTGCGCATCGATAGCGCCCGGGATCATTTCATCACCGACTAACGTTGCAGGCGTACCATTTACCCCCAGCTTTTCGGCTAACCTCATATTAGTACGGATACCCTCATGACTTTTTTCGTTGGCCTTCAGCTTGTCATTCCCCGTCGCTTTAAGGGCTTCTTTGATGTTGGCATCAGATAGCATGCCTTGCTTTTGCATAAACTTATGATGCAGGGCTTCAAATGCTTTCGGGTTCTCTTGCCATAAAGTCATCGCTAATTGAGAGGACTCCAGTGACGTTTGCCCTTTAAATGGCAAATACTTAATCACGATCGCGACGTCGTCAGGGTACTTTTTCACAATTTCTTCAAGCTGAGGGTCGAAACGCTTACAGAATGGGCAGTTAAAATCCGTAAAGTTAACCAACACAAGTTTTGCGTCTTTTTTCCCTATACGTGGGCTGGTTGGGTCATTGAATAACGCCTCTTTCTCCGTCTTTAGGGTTTCTTTCATCTGAGCTTGCTGTTTCTCACCTTGTTTAGCTTGTAAAGCAACAATGGCTTCTTCCAGAATTTCAGGATTTTGCACTAAAGTATCACGCACCAACTTACGCACTTGTGCTTCTTGATCTGCCGTTAAAGGAGCTGCTTGAGCAGTTGCTCCAATCATTAATGACGAAAATAAAACGGCTAAAATTGTTTTTTTCATTTTTTGGCTCCTTTGGCCTGATTCATAACTGAGATTAGCGACTCACGGTCAAGTATAGTTGACAGCACTTCGCCTTCGGCCAAGCTAGGGCCATAAATTTGGTTAAATGGAACAGCAACCTGTCCTCGTTTTTGCAAAAATGCAGTAATTTCTGGTGACGGTTTCGTCCAATCACCACGTAAAGCTACCACATCCGGCTCACTGAGTAATTGTTGGATATCATCCCTCAACAATACATTATATTTATTGGCTTTACAGGTCACGCACCACTGTGCGGTTACATCAATAAACACACGCTTATTATCAGCCAACGCCGCTGTGATTGCCTCTTCTGTTAATGGCTGCCAGTTAACGCTATCTTTAACAAGCGCACGGCTGCCAGAATGTTGGTCTTGAGTCATCCAAACAAAACCACCAGCAAAAACCGCAAACACGATCAAAGGCAAAATAGCGGCCCGCAAACCTCTTTTGATTGCAATCAAAACCACCAGCACAACAAGAAAAGCTATTGCAATTACCGTTGATACAGTGACACCAAAATGCGGAATTAATAAGCTAATTAACCATAAGCTGGAAACTAGCATCAGTAGCCCAAGTACTGCGCGTAGTTTTAACATCCACATACCCGGTTTTGGTAACAGCCTCGCAATGGCAGGGAAAGCCGCAATTAATAACCAAGGCAAGCTCATCCCAACGCCCAATGCGGTGAAAATCAACCACAACTCTTCCATTGGTGCAGCTAGGGCAAAAGCCACCGCTGTGCCCAAAAATGGTGCAGAACAAGGTGTCGCTAAAAGCGTAGCAAAAACGCCTTGCCAGAAATGGCCACTGTTACCATGCCCACCAGCCGTTGCTAAACGCGTATTAGCTTTACTACCTAAATTAATTTCAAATAAACCAAATAGGTTTGCTGTGAATAATGCGGTCACCAGCACCATAAAACCAATAAACCATGGATTTTGAAATTGAATGCCCCAGCCAACAGCTTGCTGACCAACCCGCAGTAAGGTCATAAGTAAAGCCAGCAACCAAAACGAAACTAAAATCCCCGAGGAGGACAGCAAAAATTGGCGGCGAATGGTTTTTTGCTCACCTTGTGGAACCATTAAAATTGAACCCAATTTCATGGCAAGTACAGGGAGAACACATGGCATCAAGTTGAGGATCAAACCACCTAGCAAGGCAAATAAAACCACTTGCCCAAGTGAAATGGCACTTCCTGCACTGTTTGTATTAATTGCGCCTGAAAAAGTGCCTATCTGGCTGCTAACCTGCTGCGAAATATCACCATCAGTCACAACAAAAGAAATCGTCTTTCCTGTTAAATCGGGAGACTCCCCTCCCCAATCATCGCCCACATCAATCGTTGCAGTTAAACTATCACCTGATGTTGTAATAACCGGCACACCAAAGGTTGCACCTTCAACAACATCAGTAAAAATATTTGGTTTAACCCAAGGACTATTTGCATTTTTTTGCAGCTCAATAATGAGTTTTTCATTAGAAAAGCTCGCTTTCGTTTGCTCAACAAGACCACTACTTGGTGGCACAGCACCCTTCGCCTGATTAAATGCCCACGTAAAATCAGCTGGAGCTGGCTCTGTTAGATCTAACTCAAATGGGTAATCGGTTAAAACACATACATTACTACAGGTTGATAGGGTCAGTGTTCCTGAAAGCTTATCGAGCTTCTCGCGACTTTGCACTGTGATAGGGAACACAACATCCCCCATATAACCCTGTGTTGAAACACCCGCGACATCGAAACGCCCCGGTGCTGGCCATTGCCAATCTGTTGATTCAACAGGGGATGACCAAACAATTTCAGGTGCAACGCCCCCTTCTCCAGGTGAGCGCCAATAGGTTTTCCAACCTTCATCAAGTTGAACATCAAGCAAAATTTCAATTTTGCCGTTCTCTTGTGGTGAACTTAATAACCGGACTTGTGCATGTCTTGGGGTGTTGTCATTCATCCACCCTGTATTAGCCGGTTTTAGCCATCCCGTATCCGCAGCCTGTAAGCTGCTAGAAAATAAAACAAATAAAATAAGAAATAAATTAATCAAAAAACGCATTGTTCCCTCCAGAAAAAATGACACAAACAGATCCCTATTTGTTGTGCGCTAATTCCGAAGGTTACAAAATTGTAAGTGTCGTCTGACTCGTGGAGGGGCATGTTTCTCTTCATTGTTTGCTCTAAATATGAGTAGATTAGCGCAAATTAGCATTAATGCAGCGAAAGAAAAAAACATAAAGAAGAATGGTTCAATAACAGCAGGTAATAACGTCATTAACGACTTCTCGCTCAACTCACAACTAGAAAGGTGTGTGCTGTTGTTATCACTCTGTTTTAACTGAGATTGTTCTAAATAGGTAAAATTAGACCCAGCGGAATTCTGTGCTTGCACTAAAACATCGGGCACAAAAAAATTGGCGAACAGACGCTCTCCGACAGCACGTTGATTCATACAAATCAACACCATCAGACAGGCGAGTATCACTAATCCTTTACCTAATTTTAAATGCCTGTTCATGCTTATCTCGGTATATCTTCCTGAAATAACACCAATTATATGATTTTAACAGCCATAACGATAGGAACCAAACTTTGATTGATACCGTTACTCCATCTATAACATAACTATAAGTTAAATTGAGGTTACATCTTACACAGCAAAACATTCCTTACAAGCACCATCATTTAACTTTACAAATAATCCCTCCTTTTAATTCAATTCAACAAAAATACGTTCCCCATAAAATTAGGCATAGATATTGCCATGCTCCACAGATCAAAAGAAAAACAAGGTAGTTTGCACCCTAACAGTACACAACTATCCGTTTTATACAAATTTTAGCAACTACTGACCATGTTAGTGCGGTAATTCAAAAACTCGCCAAATAATATGCGAGATAGCTCCCGAAATTGAAACATTTCGTTTTCAATATGTAACAAATTTAATTACTTTTTAACAATAATAAAACATATAGCCGATAATCGTGGCATGGACAAAATCCACGAAATATCTGCGAACACAACACAACAAAGCCACAGTAATTTAGGCGTTATCTATTTTAGTAGCATTTAAATTACGACGGGTTTACACCGATGTTCTAAAGGAGCTGTAATTATGCGTATAAGTAAGCTTGTATTATCGATGATGATTTTAGGTGCAACCTGTGCAGTTCAAGCAGAAGAATTGAACGGTACTCTGAAAAAAATCAAAGACAACGGTGTAATAGTTGTTGGTCATCGTGAATCTTCAGTGCCATTTTCCTATTATGACAATAATCAAAAAGTGGTTGGATATTCACAGGATTATTCCAATGAAATCGTCGATGCAGTAAAGAAAAAACTGAATATGCCTGATTTACAAGTTAAGTTAATTCCAATTACTTCACAAAACCGTATTCCATTACTGCAAAATGGCACATTTGATTTCGAGTGCGGTTCTACAACCAATAACGTAGAAAGACAAAAACAAGCCGCTTTCTCAAATACGATTTTCGTTGTAGGAACCCGTCTATTAGCTAAGAAAGATTCTGGCGTGAAAGACTTTGCTGATTTAGCTGGGAAAAATGTGGTTGTTACCTCAGGAACAACGTCTGAAATCCTCTTAAATCAATTAAATGACGAAAAAAACATGAAAATGCGCATTATCAGTGCGAAAGACCACGGTGATTCATTCCGTACTTTAGAATCTGGTCGTGCCGTTGCCTTTATGATGGATGATGCACTGTTAGCTGGTGAGCGTGCGAAAGCAAAGAAACCTGATATTTGGGAGATCGTAGGCAAACCACAAACTGAAGAAGCCTATGGTTGTATGTTGCGTAAAGATGACCCGCAATTTAAAGCACTGGTTGATGAAGCGATTGCCAATGCACAAACGTCAGGTACGGCTGAAAAATCCTTTGACCGTTGGTTCAACCAACCTATTCCACCCAAAAATCTGAATTTGAAATTTACTTTATCTGACGAAATGAAAGCGCTGTTTAAAGCGCCAAACGATAAAGCATTAAACTAATAAAAACGACAAACAGGGTGTTACTGCTGTAGTTGCCAAAGAGATGCAAGGCGGTCGTTCCCCGCCTTGCTCACTCTTCGCAGTATTCGGGACTCATTAATCGCCCACGGGAAGTCAATATCATGTCTATTAATTGGAATTGGGGGATCTTCTTTCAAGAAGCCCCGTTTGGGAATACCACGTATTTAGGGTGGCTAATATCTGGCCTTGAAGTCACTGTCACGCTTTCCATTTGCGCATGGATTATCGCATTCTTAGTTGGTTCATTTTTCGGTATTCTACGCACCGTGCCTAATCGTTTTTTAGCATTTTGGGGTACTGCATATGTTGAATTATTCCGTAATGTGCCACTTATCGTGCAATTCTTTACTTGGTACTTGGTGATCCCTGAGTTGCTCCCTCGCTCAATTGGGGATTGGTTTAAAATGGATTTAGATCCTAACTATCAGTTTTTTATCTCTTCAATGTTATGCCTTGGACTATTTACCGCAGCACGTATGACAGAGCAAGTTCGCGCCGCCATTCAATCGCTACCCAGAGGGCAAAAAAATGCAGCACTTGCGATGGGGCTGACATTGCCGCAGACCTATCGCTACGTCTTATTACCTAATGCCTACCGCGTCATTTTGCCACCAATGACATCCGAAATGCTAAATTTGGTTAAAAATTCAGCTATTGCATCCACCATCGGCTTAGTCGATATGGCAGCTCAAGCTGGAAAATTGTTGGATTATTCCGCACATGCGTGGGAATCATTCACTGCCATTACGTTAGCTTATGTCGGTATTAACGTCATCATTATGATTTTAATGACGTTACTTGAACGAAAAGTGCGTTTACCTGGCACCATAGGAGGGCGATAAGATGATTTATGATTTTGATTGGAGCTCAATTGCGCCAAGTATGCCCTTCCTCATTGATGGTTTTATTGTTACCGCAAAAATTACATTAACGGCCATTGTCGTCGGGATTTTGTGGGGAACGGTATTAGCCGTTATGCGATTATCCACCTTTAAACCAATCAGTTGGTTTGCGGCACTGTATGTTAATACCTTCCGTTCAGTCCCACTTGTCATGGTTTTGCTGTGGTTTTACTTAATTGTGCCTAACTTATTACAAAATGTTCTAGGCTTATCACCAAAAAATGATATTCGTTTAATTTCAGCAATGATAGCCTTCTCTCTTTTTGAAGCGGCCTATTACTCTGAGATCATTCGTGCAGGAATTCAAAGTATTTCACGCGGTCAGGCCTCCGCTGCATTAGCGTTGGGTATGACTCACATGCAAACTATGCGTTTGATTATCTTGCCACAGGCTTTTAAGGCGATGATACCTCTGTTGTTAACTCAAGGTATTGTGTTATTTCAAGACTCTTCACTGGTATATGTGCTTAGCTTAACGGACTTTTTCCGTACTGCTACGAATATTGGAGAACGCGATGGCACGCAGGTAGAGATGGTACTGTTTGCAGGTCTGGTGTACTTTATTATCAGTTTTGGCGCTTCTATGTTGGTGAATTATCTTAAGAAAAGGACTGTTTCATGATTACCCTGAAAAATGTATCCAAATGGTATGGCCAATTTCAGGTGCTTACAGACTGCACAACTGAAGTTAAAAAAGGCGAAGTTGTGGTGGTGTGCGGGCCATCTGGTTCTGGTAAATCCACATTAATAAAAACAGTGAATGGTTTAGAACCTATTCAACAGGGTGAGATTTTTGTGAATGATATTCAAGTTAATAACAAAAAAACTGACCTTGCAAAACTTCGCTCTAAAGTTGGGATGGTATTCCAACACTTCGAGCTATTTCCTCATTTGTCGATTATTGAAAATCTGACATTAGCGCAGGTTAAAGTATTAAACCGCGATAAAAAAGAAGCTGAAGCAAAAGGTTTGAAATTATTGGAACGCGTGGGTTTATCCAGCCATGCCAATAAATTCCCAGCTCAGCTTTCAGGGGGACAGCAACAACGTGTCGCTATCGCTCGAGCGCTGTGTATGGACCCAATAGCAATGTTATTTGATGAACCAACTTCAGCGCTAGACCCTGAAATGATCAACGAAGTCTTAGATGTTATGGTTGAATTAGCCAATGAAGGCATGACCATGATGGTGGTTACCCATGAAATGGGTTTCGCCAAAAAAGTGGCTAATCGTGTTATTTTTATGGATGAAGGCAAGATTGTTGAAGACAGTAAAAAAGAAGACTTTTTCGCTAATCCTCAGTCTGATAGAGCAAAAGATTTCCTCGCTAAAATCTTACACTAAATTCATTTATTACATTGCAGGAAACCATTAGGTTTTCTGCAACTTTTTATAAATAATCTGCCCAATAATCCCCCCTCCACCATCTTTTGGATGATGTATTCCATCCATCACTTTCACCTCCGCAAAATCAAATGGAGAAACGCCCTCTAAACATGCCACATTAATGCCATATTCTTCTGGGTTCGAGCGTCTTTGATGGAAAGTGTAAATGCCACATGTTGAGCAAAAATAATGTACCGCTTGATGAGTGTTAAAGCGGTACTGAGTCAACTTTTCTTCACCTTCAAGAATGTTGACGCCAGATAATGATGCAGAAACTGCGATAGCTCCTCTCATGGAACAAAAAGAACAGTTACAACGCCTAGCTGTATTAAAACCATCTTTTAATACAACAGTGAACTTTACCGCGCCACAGTGACATTGCGCTTTCATTTTAACCATTCGATGTTCTCCTCCTCTTTAATCTTCCCCTTAATTTATGCGTAATATTTTCATCTTATTAAGGGATTGATGCTCTTTTGTACTGAATATAAATGTACCTTTTTACGTTTATCGGCAAATAACCACTTGCGGAATTTGAAATAGTTCAACAAACCACTACCATTTAGCCGACTTTTTAGTTAAGTTGTCTGGCTATCAGCGTAAAATATCCTGATCCGCTCCCTGAAAAGCAATATCCGGCTTCCCCCGTAGGTTCAGCTAATCAACTATTGTTGTTTTCGGTGCAGATCCGCTATGCTATGCACATCTTAACTAAGAAAGACATTCACGCTACTGATGTAGCATTTATTCACCATAGGATTATCGGTGCCATGCAAGAACAATATCGTCCAGAAGATATAGAGCCTAAAGTACAGCGTCACTGGGATGAAAAAGCAACTTTCAAAGTGACTGAAGACAACAGCAAAGAAAAATACTACTGCCTGTCCATGCTTCCTTACCCTTCTGGTCGACTACACATGGGCCATGTACGTAACTACACCATGGGTGACGTTATTTCTCGTTACCAGCGTTTGTTAGGGAAAAACGTTCTTCAACCAATTGGTTGGGACGCGTTTGGTCTACCCGCTGAAGGTGCTGCGGTTAAAAACAACACCGCACCAGCGCCTTGGACTTATGCCAATATTGATTACATGAAAAGCCAGTTAAAAATGCTGGGTTTCGGTTATGATTGGGATCGTGAAGTCACTACTTGTACTCCTGAATATTATCGTTGGGAACAATGGTTCTTTACTAAACTGTATGAAAAAGGTTTAGTGTACAAAAAAACCTCTGCGGTTAACTGGTGCCCACATGACTTAACTGTTTTAGCTAATGAACAAGTGATTGATGGTTGTTGCTGGCGTTGTGATACCCCCGTTGAACGCAAAGAAATTCCACAATGGTTCATCAAAATTACAGACTATGCAGAAGAGTTGCTCAACGACCTCGATAAATTAGAGGATTGGCCAGAGCAAGTTAAAACCATGCAACGTAACTGGATTGGTCGTTCCGAAGGAAC
Source organism: Providencia sp. Me31A (assembly GCF_050487165.1). NCBI lineage: Bacteria > Pseudomonadati > Pseudomonadota > Gammaproteobacteria > Enterobacterales > Morganellaceae > Providencia > Providencia sp. Me31A. The sequence continues at coordinate 14,899 of NZ_JBKQGZ010000006.1, read as the reverse complement.
TGAGATCACCTTTAATGTTGCCGAACGCGATGAAACCTTAACGGTTTATACCACTCGTCCTGATACCTTTATGGGGGCGACTTATGTGGCTGTTGCCGCAGGTCATCCTCTAGCAAAAGAAGCTGCCACTAATAATCCCGAATTAGCGCAATTTATTGATGAATGCCGTAACACCAAAACCGCAGAAGCGGATATGGCAACCATGGATAAAAAAGGGATGGCAACAGGTTTATTCGTTATACATCCATTAACCCAAGAAAAACTGCCTATTTGGGTTGCCAACTTTGTCTTAATGGAATACGGCACTGGTGCGGTTATGGCGGTTCCTGCTCACGACCAACGTGACTGGGAGTTTGCGCACAAATATAACTTACCAATCAAAGCGGTTATTGCCGATGCAGAGGGTAACGAACCTGATTTATCCCAAGAAGCAATGACAGAGAAAAACGCACTGATTAATTCAGGTGAGTTCAGTGGACTAGAGAACCAAGCTGGCTTCAATGCGATTTCAGACAAACTGGTTGCTCTGGGCGCAGGCCAACGTAAAGTTAACTATCGCTTACGTGACTGGGGTGTTTCTCGTCAACGTTACTGGGGTGCACCTATCCCAATGGCAACCTTGGAAGACGGCACTGTTGTTCCTGTTCCTGAAGACCAACTGCCCGTGATCCTGCCTGAAGATGTGGTTATGAATGGTATCACTAGCCCAATTAAAGCCGATCCTGAGTGGGCAAAAATGACCATTAACGGTCAACCTGCGCTACGTGAAACAGATACCTTTGATACCTTTATGGAATCCTCTTGGTACTACGCGCGTTATACCTGCCCACAGTATGATGACGGCATGTTAGACCCAGCTGCGGCTAACTATTGGTTACCTGTAGACCAATATATTGGTGGTATCGAACACGCCATCATGCACTTAATGTATTTCCGTTTTTTCCATAAATTGATGCGCGATGCAGGGTTAGTCAACTCAGATGAACCCGCAAAACGTCTACTATGCCAAGGCATGGTACTTGCTGATGCATTCTATTATATTGGCAGCGATGGTCAGCGTGTTTGGGTTTCTCCAGCTGACGCCATTGTTGAACGTGATGACAAAAACCGTATTACTAAAGCCGTAGACAGTGAAGGCCATGAACTGGTTTATACCGGTATGAGCAAAATGTCTAAGTCTAAAAATAACGGTATCGATCCACAGCTAATGGTAGAAAAATACGGCGCAGATACGGTTCGCTTATTCATGATGTTTGCAGCTCCACCAGAGTTAACTCTTGAGTGGCAAGAATCTAGCGTTGAAGGTGCTAACCGCTTTGTTCGTCGTGTGTGGCGTTTAGTGCATGAACATTCTCAAAAAGGAGCCACCTCTCCTTTAGATATCAGTGCATTAACACCTGAGCAAAAAGACTTACGCCGTGATCTGCACAAAACAATCGCTAAAGTCTCTGATGATTTCAGTCGTCGTTACGCATTCAATACCGCGATTGCTGCCATCATGGAGTTCTTAAACAAATTAGTTCGTGCACCACAAGAAACCGAACAAGACCGTGCATTAGTCCAAGAGTCACTCGAAGCCATTACTCTGATGCTATCACCAATCATTCCACATGCTTGCTTTGAAATGTGGAAAGCGCTAGGTCACCAAACAGACATCGATTTTGCACAATGGCCTGTTGCTGATGAGAACGCCATGATTGATGACACTAAACTGATTGTCGTTCAAGTCAATGGTAAGGTTCGTGGCCGTATTACCATTCCTGCGGATGCCACTCAAGAGTTTGTCTTAGAAATGGCGCAACAAGAGCCTAGTGTGTCGAAATACCTTGAAGAGGTTAGTATACGCAAAGTAATCTATGTTCCAGGCAAATTGCTAAACCTTGTTGTAGGTTAATATTAGGTTGTTGGCTGATAAGGAGGCCAAGTGCGCTATCTGATCACTTTATTTTTGAGTCTTGCGGTGCTAGTCACCGCAGGCTGCGGTTTTCGTCTTCAAGGAACAACCCAGATCCCTGAAGAACTGAAAACCTTACAGCTAAGTTCCAGCGACCCATACGGCTACCAAACCAGAGCGCTCAGGGAACAACTACGACTCAATAACGTTAAGCTTATCGAAACGGGCAACGCCAGCGTCCCTATTTTGAAAATCGTCAGCTCCAATGAAAACACGGAAACTGTTTCGATTTATCAAGATGGTAAAGCTGCAGAGAAGCAATTAACGCTAACTATGAATGCGCAAGTGTTAATGCCTGATGGCGCTGTCTACCCACTGCAAAGTCGTGTTGAGCGCACGTTCTTCGACAACCCTTTAGAAGCACTTGCAAAAGATGCAGAAAAAGAGATTGTTAGGCAAGAAATGCAAGAGCAGGCCGCACGTATTCTCGTGCGAAAACTACTACTTGTTCACTCAGCGGAGCTTGAAAAAGCAAAAAACCAAGCGGCTGATACGAATACTCAACCATAATGACGCGTATTTACCCTGAACAATTGGCCTCTTCGTTACAAGAGTCTCTAAGAGGCCGCTATTTAATTTGGGGCAATGAGCCCCTCCTTCTACAAGAAAGCCAAGATGCCATCCGCAAAGCTGCACAAGAGCAAGGCTTTGAGGAACACTTTACTTTCTCTTTAGAGCAAAATACGGATTGGGACGAAATTTTTGGCCTATGTCAGGCTCTTAGTCTCTTTGCTAGCCGCCAAACACTCACATTGTTGTTACCTGAAAATGGTCCTAATGCGGCCATGGCTGAAAAGCTAACTCAGTTAGCTCAATTACTGCACCCCGATTTATTGCTGATGCTACGGGGACATAAACTCACCAAAGCTCAAGAAAATAGTGGTTGGTTTAAAGCTATCAGCCAAGATGCAATTTACATCAGTTGCTTGACACCTGAATACCAACGCTTACCTCAATGGGTGTCTAAGCGGGCTTACAGTATGCGCCTCTCTATAGAAACTGAAGCCAACCAATTACTTTGCTATTGCTATGAAGGAAATCTGCTCGGTTTAGCTCAAACACTTGAACGACTATCATTACTTTATCCAGATGGAAAGCTCACCTACCCTCGCGTAGAAAGTGCAGTCAATGATTCTGCTCACTTTACGCCGTATCAGTGGGTCGATGCATTACTCGCAGGTAAATCACGTCGTTCATGGCATATCTTGGAGCAGCTTCAAAAAGAAGATGTCGAACCCGTTATTTTATTGCGTTCTATACAACGTGAATTAATGCTACTCATTACCTTAAAACGCCAATCAGCGACAGCATCGCTAAAAGTGTTATTTGACCAACACAAAGTTTGGCAAAACCGTCGGGGATTGCTCACGGAAGCCCTACAACGTTTAACTCTGCAACAATTGCAATCTGCATTAATGCTATTAGCACAAGCAGAAATTAATATTAAGCAAGACTTTGGCCACTCTGCTTGGCCAGACTTACAATCGCTGTCTATGTTATTATGCGGAAAAACATTCGCAGAGAATTTTATTCATGGCTTCACAAAAAGAAGTTAGCGGCTTACAAGCTTTGTTTGGTGGAACCTTTGACCCTATTCATTATGGTCATTTACGCCCTGTTGAAGCATTAGCCAAGCAAGTAGGCTTAGAAAAAGTCATTTTACTTCCTAATCATGTGCCACCTCATCGACCACAGCCAGAAGCTAGCCCATTACAACGTTTGGAAATGGTGAAGTTGGCTATTCAAGATACCCCATTATTTACCATTGATACGCGGGAACTTGAGAAAAACTCGCCATCTTACACAATTGAAACACTGGTACAATTACGCCAAGAAATGGGAGCCACTCAACCTCTTGCGTTTATTATTGGGCAAGATTCATTACTCTCAATTAATACTTGGCATGGATGGGAAAGAATATTAGATAACTGCCACTTATTGGTATGCGCGCGTCCAGGTTATGCTACGCAATTTTCAGACCCGATAATGCACGCATGGCTCTCACAACATCAAACGCTAGACCCGGTGCGGCTCAATCAAACTGCTAATGGCTATATTTTTATTGGTAATACACCATTAGTGAATATATCTGCAACACAAATCCGTAAAAAACTTAATACCGGCGATTCATGTAGCGAATTGATCCCTGACGCTGTTTTACAATATATTCACCAACAGCATCTCTATCAACGGTAAGGTATTTCTCTTACCGTAACACAGTTAGGGTAAGGCTTGAAAAAATATTGCTTACTTAAATAGTTATCTGGATATTGTTCCAATAATTGGCGCATCATGGTTAACGGCTGGCTTATTGGTAAATGTCCTTCTCGGTAATCATTGATAAGCCATAATAACCGTTTTTTCTCATCTTTCGTTGCCTTACGTTTAAAATATCCTTGCATATGACTAAGGGCGTTCACTTGAATATTCCTTGTAGGAATTGATGCAAATATTTCCATTAAGCACACTTTATAATAATTGAAAAAAACGTGGAGATCGGCGTTCTTTTGCATACTCGCCACTAGCCGCCCTGTAAACTTATAGCCTACAGGGGAATATGCCATTATCAGGTACTTATGGCAGCTATGAAATTGAATGACTTCAGAGTGAGTTAAATTAAGATATAAATTCTCAAGCCGCTGTAATACATATAATTGAGTTAAAAAACAGTCCCAGCTATCAATATCCTGTAATTTATCGCTCAGCAAAATAGGTATACTCGCGGGATATAACCCTATTAATTGATAAGCACTTTGTGTGGGGAAAATAATACCAGCCGCTTTATCTTTCACCTTTTCTTGCACATTATGCGTCATCAGTTTCACAATAGGTATAACCTGTTGCTGGATATTAATCGGTATTTGATTATCCCCTTCAAATATAAAAACGCTTGGCTTAGTCATTTTACACCACACTTTTCATTCTAAAATATTTGTCAGAGTGATAGTTTTCGAGTCTATATTGTAAAGTTAACACAAACTTCTTGCTCAATGCGCAGATATGACTATAAATTTCCCCCCACAATGAATAAAAAAGAATTTAGCCGATTTTTCTTAAAATCTAGGGTAAAATAGGGCGGCTGATAATGAGTTTGATTCATGCGTTATCAGTAAAACGATTTATCTACAAACTACAAACAGTGTTTAACATTATATTCTGTTTATTTGAATAAAAGGTGAACCTTTTGCAAGGAACTGAACTCCAACAATTTATTATCGATCAGCTTGATGATGCAAAAGCAGAAGATATCATTACTATCGATGTCCAAGGAAAATCCAGTATTACTGACCAAATGATCATCTGTACAGGGACATCAAGCCGTCATTTGATGTCGGTGGCTGACAGATTAATAGAGGCTTGCCGTAAAAACGGCCTAATGCCATTAGGCGTGGAAGGGCAAGGTATTTCAGATTGGATCGTAGTCGACCTTGGCGATGCTATCGTCCACATTATGCAAGATGAAAGTCGCCGTATGTACGAACTAGAAAAACTCTGGAGCTGAGTTTGAAATTACAGCTCATCGCCGTTGGAACAAAAATGCCGGACTGGGTCCAGACCGGCTTTATGGATTACCTCCACCGATTCCCCAAAGATATGCCGTTTGAATTAACGGAAATCCCCGCAGGGAAACGAGGGAAAAATGCAGATATTAAACGTATTTTAGAAAAAGAAGGTGAGCTTATGCTTGCCGCTGTCGGTAAAGGCAACCTTATTGTGACTCTTGATATTCCGGGAGATCGTTGGGATACGCCGAAATTGGCAGTACAACTTGATAAGTGGAAACAAGATGGCCGTAATGTAAGTTTATTGATCGGTGGCCCTGAAGGCTTAGCTCCCGCATGTAAAGCTGCCGCAGAGCAAAGCTGGTCGTTATCACCTCTTACGCTTCCACATCCACTAGTACGAGTCCTTGTTGCCGAAAGTCTTTATCGCGCTTGGAGTATTACGACTAATCACCCCTACCATAGGGAATAGTCAGGTTTGAATATGTTCAAAATGGCAATGGGATGAAAACACAACGCACCCCTTTTCGCGATCATACCGCTGAATCTGTTTTGTTTATCCGCCGCGCACTCATAGCGCTGGGTGTGATTGTCATTTTGACCTCTATCCTCGTGACCAATTTGTATCATCTGCAAATTGTCCGTCATGAGGACTATCAAACCCGGTCAAATGATAACCGAATTAAGTTGGTACCTATCGCGCCAAGCCGTGGCATTATTTATGATAGGCGAGGAACACAACTGGCACTGAATAGCACATTTTATCAGTTAGAAATTGTGCCTGAAAAAGTCGATAACCTAAATGAAACCTTAGATAAACTACGCGATGTCGTTGATTTAACAGACGAAGACATCACTAATTTTGAAAAAGAACGTAAGCGTTCCCGTCGCTTCACATCCATCGCATTAAAACCCCAACTCACTGAAGTACAAGTGGCTCGCTTTGCTGTTAATCAATACCGTTTTCCGGGGTTAGAGGTTAAAAGTTACCAACGCCGTTCTTACCCATATGGCTCAGCCTTAACACATGTCATTGGTTACGTTGCAAAAATTAACGATAAAGACGTTGAACGACTCGATAAAGAAGGTTTATTGCCCAACTATGCAGCTAGCCATGACATCGGTAAATTAGGTATCGAGCGCTACTATGAAGATGTCTTGCACGGTAAAACTGGCTATGAAGAAGTTGAAGTTAATAGCCGTGGACGTGTCATTCGCCAACTTCATGAGCAGCCACCTCAAGCAGGTCGGGATATCTATTTGACCATTGACCTTGAGTTACAAATTTATATTGAAAAAATATTGACCACCAGCCGTGCGGCTGTTGTGGTTACTGACCCACGCAATGGCGAAATATTGGCTCTAGTATCTAATCCGAGTTATGACTCAAACTTATTCGTCAACGGAATATCAAACAAAAACTATCAAGCGTTACTCAATAACCCTGATCGGCCATTAATTAACCGAGCGACTCAAGGGCTTTATCCTCCTGCATCAACGGTTAAGCCCTTTATTTCGGTTGCAGCACTCAGTGAAAAAGTCATTACACCAAACACCACGATTTTCGACCCAGGTTGGTGGCAATTACCCGGCTCTGAGAAACGCTACCGTGACTGGAAACGTTGGGGACATGGTAAATTGAATGTACTCAAATCAATTATTGAGTCTGCGGATACCTTTTTCTACCAAGTCGCTTATGATATGGGTATTGACCGCTTATCGGCATGGATGACGCGCTTTGGTTATGGTGAATATACAGGTATTGACCTTGCAGAAGAACGTTCTGGTATTATGCCGACCCGAGAGTGGAAACAAAAACGCTATAAAAAGCCTTGGTATCAAGGGGATACTATCCCAGTTGGGATTGGACAAGGCTATTGGACGGCAACCCCCATCCAAATGTCAAAAGCATTGATGACATTAATTAATGATGGTCAAGTTAAAACACCTCACTTACTTTATGGTACAAAGCTTGGTAATGCCATGGTTCCTTATGAAGACAAAGAAACCACCCAAATTGGGGATATTCATTCTGGATACTGGGAGCTTGCTAAACACGGTATGTATGGCGTTGCAAATGCGCCAAATGGGACGGGTCGTCGTAGCTTTATCGGCACGCCTTATAAAGTTGCTGCGAAATCGGGAACAGCTCAGGTCTTTAGCTATGAAACTTATAATGCAAGCAAATTAGCAGAGCACTTACGTGATCATAAATTAATGATTGCATACGCCCCATATGATAAACCAACGATTGCGGTTGCCATTATTTTAGAAAATGGGGGCGCAGGACCTGCGGTTGGTGATATTGTCCGACAAATATTTGACCATGTTCTTCTTGGTGATAATCGTACTGAGGTCATAACCGCACCTACCGCAGTAGGGGAAGACCGATGATGCAAAAGACTCAATCAAATACAGTGAGCAAGAAAGATTATGACAGACGATAAGAAAAAAATTTCGTTATCAACACGTCTGCACATAGATGTGCCTATGCTATTGATCATCATCGCCTTACTTGCTTATAGTGCGTTTATCATGTGGAGTGCTAGCGGGCAAGATCCCGAAATGATGGAACGGAAGCTTGGGCAGATCGCCACAGGTTTAATTGTCATGATTGTCATGGCGCAGATTCCACCACGTATGTATGAAAACTGGGCACCACACCTGTTCATCCTATGTGTCATTTTATTGATCTTTGTGGATGTTTTTGGGCAAATAAGCAAAGGAGCTCAGCGCTGGTTAGATTTAGGTTTTATCCGCTTCCAGCCCTCAGAGATAGCAAAAATTGCAGTACCACTGATGGTTGCGCGCTTTATGAACCGAGATTTGTGCCCACCTTCATTCAAGAATACCTTGATTGCACTGGTACTCGTTTTTGTCCCAACGTTATTAGTCGCCGCACAACCTGATCTTGGAACATCTATTTTGGTTGCCTCTTCAGGACTATTTGTCTTATTCCTCGCAGGTATGAGTTGGCGACTGATTGCCATTGCTGCTATCGCCCTTGCCGCCTTTATTCCACTGTTATGGTTCTTCTTGATGCATGATTACCAACGAGCTCGAGTAATGATGCTACTTGACCCTGAAACTGATCCGCTTGGCGCTGGCTACCATATTATCCAATCAAAAATTGCGATTGGCTCCGGTGGACTAATGGGTAAAGGCTGGTTACATGGAACACAATCACAGCTAGAGTTCTTACCAGAAAGACATACTGACTTTATTTTTGCTGTATTAGCCGAAGAGCTTGGCTTAGTGGGCGTATTGATCCTGCTCGGCTTATATATTTTACTGATTATTCGCGGGTTATATATTGCCGCCAGCGCACAAAACACCTTTGGACGCGTGATGGTCGGCGGTTTGATATTAATTCTTTTTGTTTATGTATTTGTAAATATCGGCATGGTCAGTGGTATATTACCTGTCGTCGGTGTTCCCCTACCTCTAGTGAGTTACGGCGGTTCCGCCTTAATTGTTTTAATGGCTGGATTCGGTATTATCATGTCGATACATACACACCGAAAATTTCTTTCCAAAAGTTTATAAAATGAGGCTTAGTATGCGTTTACAATGGATAATGCTTGGCGTCGCTGCCGCGCTACTTAGTGGCTGTGTGACAGAAGAAGTGAAGCAACCTGCCCAAGTGCCAACCAATGTGCCCACTCAAGATGTTTTAGGCGCAGAGCCTCATTATGAGCCTTTCCACCCAACGGCTAATAATGACTATTCGCGTAATGGGCAACAATATCAAATCGTTCGCGATCCTGCGCAGTTTTCCCAAATTGGTTATGCATCAATTTATGGTGCAGAATCCGCAGGCAATATGACTGCAATAGGCGAACGCGTAAACCCGGTGGAATTAACCGCTGCCCACCCAACATTGCCAATTCCAAGTTATGTGCGCATCACCAATATGATGAATGGCCGCATGATGGTAGTACGGGTTAATGATCGCGGGCCTTACATTCAAGGTAAGAGCATTGCTGTTTCACGGGCAACCGCTGACCGCTTGAACTTAATGCCAACCACAAAAATTAAAATTGATGCCATCCAAGTGGCTCAAGATGGTACGCTCTCAGGCACAGGAACAATTGGCTCTAATTTCGTTAAACAAAGTTACGCATTGCCAGGTCGCCCACAATTGGGCTCCGGTCCAATGGGTACCCCTGTCATGGAAAATTTGCCAATTCCTGAAAATACCCTGCCTGTTCAACAGCCAAAAGAGCCTATGCAGCCAACAATGCCCGATATGAGCTTACAAGCCCCAGCGCCAGCAGCACCTCCTGCAACAGAAGACGCAGTACCTGAACGTGGTTTCCTCGTTCAAGCGGGCGCAATTAGCAATCAAAGTAATGCTCAAAGTATGCTGAATGAATTGAAAACCCAGTTTAATGTGCCTGGACGCTTGCAGCCTTATAATGGTATTTTCCGCGTACAATTAGGGCCATTTGCCACAAGACAGCAAGCTGTTGAGGTACAAGGCCGTCTACAATCCGAAAGAAATCAAACTTCGATGGTAGTCGCCCCTTAAAAATGAATTAATCGCTTAAGTGCGTTAGGTTGTTTAAATCATTAAATACAATCTAACGCATGGCAGCGTTAAACTGACAAAAATAATTGGCGTAACACAAAAGTCCCTTTTTTATTAGTTTATTCTTTTGTTAAACTGCGCCTCCTTGTGTTAACCGAATTTCGGATGTAATGGTAAAAACCATGAATAATGTCGCTCTATCACGCATCGTGCGTCTGACAGTGCTAGGTTCCGCACTGCTTCTTTTGACTGCCAATATTGCAAATGCCAATGAAATTTTTCCTAATACCCCAATCCCAGCAGCACCGCCTATCGACGCTGAAGCTTATATCTTAATTGACTACAATTCAGGAAAAGTTCTTGCTGAAAGTAATGCGGATCAACGCCGTGACCCAGCAAGTTTAACCAAAATGATGACCAGTTACGTCATTGGTCAAGCCATTAAGTCAGGCAAGATTGGTGTCAATGATATTGTGACTGTGGGTGATGATGCATGGGCAACAGGTAATCCTGTGTTTAAAGGCTCATCATTAATGTTTTTAAAACCAGGAGACAGAGTTAGTGTTTCACAGCTGACCCGTGGCATTAATTTACAGTCAGGTAACGACGCTTGTGTTGCTATGGCCGATTACATCGCCGGTGACCAAAGCAACTTTGTTCAGCTTATGAACGGCTACGTGAAAAAGTTAGGGTTGCAAAATACCCATTTCCAAACGGTTCATGGCTTAGATGCCGAAGGTCAATATAGCTCAGCACGCGATATGGCGCTTATCGGTCAAGCATTAGTGCGCGATGTCCCTGAAGAGTATGCAATCTATAAAGAAAAAGAGTTTACTTTCAATAATATCCGTCAAACTAATCGTAATGGGCTCTTGTGGGACAAAAGCCTTGCTGTTGATGGGATCAAAACAGGCCACACCAATGCCGCAGGGTATAACTTAGTTGCTTCGGCAACTGAAGGAGACATGCGTTTGATCTCCGTCGTAATGGGAGGGAAAAGCAGCAAAGGTCGTGATGCGGAAAGTAAAAAATTACTCACTTATGGCTTTCGTTTCTATGAAACAGTCAAACCATTACAAGCCGGTGTTGATTTTGCCAGCGCGCCAGTTTGGTTTGGTGATGAAAACGAAGTAAAATTAGGTGTAGTTGAAGATTTATATCTCACCATCCCACGCGGTCGTTTAAAAGATTTAAAAGCAAGTTACGAGTTATCAACCACGGAGCTGGAAGCACCTTTGTCTAAAGGCCAACAAGTCGGTACGATCAGTTTCCAGCTCGATGGTAAAACTATCGAGCAACACCCATTATATGTACTGAAAGATGTAGAAGAAGGTGGCTTTTTCAGCCGTTTGATTGATTACATCAAATTGTTATTTCATCGTTGGTTTGGTTAAGACTTGAAACTGAAATAAGTCACCCCCATATAAAAAGTATCGAAATGTTTGTTGGATGAATATTTATCGTTGGCTGGTAAACTACCAGCCAACCTTTTTTTCAACCAATGGCAAAATTTAAAAAATTAGGAGTGCCCATGAAAACGAAATTAGGTGAACTGCTTGAGTTCCCATGTCCATTGACTTACAAAGTAATGGGCTTGGCACAGCCTGAATTGGTTGATCAAGTGATTGAAGTGATCCAACGCCATGCACCTGGTGATTATTCACCAGAGGTAAAACCTAGTAGCAAAGGCACGTATCACTCTGTTTCTATTACTATCAATGCCACCCATATCGAGCAAGTTGAAACCTTGTATAGCGAATTGGGTGCGTTAGAATTAGTTAAAGTTGTACTATAAGTTATCACTAACTGGAAACCGAATAGCATCGAAGCTGTTCGGTTTTTTGTTTCTACCAGCTTAATAAGCTAATTAATTATTCTAGTCCTGATAAAATCAGTATCCCAAAAGTCCATATCTCGATAGCTTGAAGTCTAGCAAATATAGGCGTTATACTGCGCCAACGATAGTGACAACGTGGACACTCAAATTTTGTCAGAGAGAAGTATAATTATTCGCCAGCTCGGCCTAGCCCCATATCAAGCTATTTCTGATGCGATGCACCAATTTACAGAGCATCGTACCCCCGAAACTTGTGATGAAATCTGGTTGGTTGAACACCCTCGCGTGTTTACTCAAGGCCAAGCAGGAAAAGCTGAGCATGTACTGGCTCCCGGTGATATTCCTGTCATTCAAAGCGATCGCGGAGGCCAAGTCACCTACCATGGCCCAGGTCAGCAAGTCATGTATGTCATGTTAGACTTAAAACGCAATAAGCTTGGGGTTCGCGAATTAGTGACCGCCCTTGAAAACACGGTTGTTAACACATTAGCCAGTTTTCATATTGATGCTTACCCTCGTCCTGATGCCCCTGGTGTTTATGTTAACGGTGACAAAATTTGCTCCTTAGGCCTGCGCATCAGAAAAGGATGTTCTTTTCATGGGCTCGCTTTGAATATTGATATGGATCTTGAACCTTTTAATCGTATCAACCCTTGTGGTTACAGTGGATTAAAGATGACTCAAGTTAGTGATCTCGCTCCCAAAGTGTCATTATCTGATGTTCAGCCTGTGCTAATTGCTCAATTCTGTGACACACTGGGATTTCATATTGTTCAATAATAATGCTATAATTTTTTAACATTTTTAAAAAATTTTTTAATGAATGGATTACACCCCCCATTTGGTTTTATTTAGAATTAAAATTTATCCATCAGCATAAAAGATAACTGGAACCATCATATTATGAGTAAACCAATTCAGATAGAACGTGGAATTAAATATCGTGACGCCGACAAAATGGCGCTGATCCCTGTCAAAAACGTCGTGACTGAACGAGAAGAGATTCTACGCAAACCTGACTGGATGAAAATTAGGCTTCCCGCTGACTCTACCCGCATTCAAGGCATTAAAGCTGCCATGCGCAAAAATGGGCTGCATTCTGTCTGTGAAGAAGCATCTTGCCCTAACCTTTCTGAGTGCTTTAACCACGGCACAGCAACCTTTATGATCCTAGGAGCGATTTGTACACGCCGTTGTCCATTCTGCGATGTCGCCCATGGTCGTCCTAATGCACCCGATGCGAATGAGCCTGAAAAATTAGCACAGACCATTAAAGATATGGCATTACGCTATGTGGTCATTACTTCTGTCGATCGCGATGACCTACGTGATGGCGGTGCACAACATTTTGCCGATTGTATCCAAGCTATCAGAGAAAAAAGCCCCTCAATTAAAATTGAAACATTAGTACCCGATTTCCGTGGAAGAATGGATCGCGCACTTGAGATTTTAACTGCAACACCACCCGATGTTTTCAACCACAACCTTGAAAACGTACCACGTATTTACCGTCAAGTTCGCCCTGGTGCTAACTATGAATGGTCATTGAAGCTCCTTGAAAAATTTAAAGAAGCTCACCCTGATATTCCAACGAAATCAGGCTTAATGGTCGGTTTAGGTGAAACTAATGAGGAAATCATTGAGGTTATGCGTGATTTGCGTCGTCATGGCGTTACCATGTTAACTCTTGGACAGTACTTGCAACCAAGCCGTCACCATCTGCCTGTAAAGCGTTATGTTAGCCCAGCAGAATTTGATGAGATGAAAGAAGAAGCTATGGCTATGGGCTTTACCCATGCCGCTTGTGGGCCTTTTGTGCGCTCCTCTTACCATGCTGACTTACAAGCTAAAGGTGAAGAGGTTAAATAACGGTTTATTCTACTTCTATCAGCCTGGTTAACCTATGTGTTCAATCAGGCTTTTTTATTGCTTTAGTGACTTTTGAGACATTAATAATATAAAAAAACTCGCTCCAGATAACTAGAGCGAGTTTATAGCTGTTCGTTTCTATTGTTAATTATTAAAATTACAGAGAGACAACGTTAACAGCAGATGGGCCTTTAGCACCTTCAGTGATTTCAAATTCGACTTTCTGGCCTTCTGCTAAGGTTTTGAAACCTTCGCTTGCAATCGCAGAAAAGTGCACAAATACATCTTTGCTACCATCTTCTGGAGTGATAAAACCAAAACCTTTAGACTCGTTGAACCACTTAACGTTACCTTTAACTTTAGACATCAAATTATTACCTTTAAAATAAAATAGACACACCATCTGTATCAAGCTCAGTACATCAGATCTTTAAGTTACTTGTCTACAACCTAGATCACGAAAATTAACTAAAAAGATAAAAATCTATTATTAGTCGGAATAATTCCCTATAATCCAGCCAATAATTCTTGATAATAGTAATTAGCCCAACCAATAGTTTTAGATATATCCAATTATTTAGTCTTTACCTCTCATGCAAAAGTAACCAATCTTTAATGTCTAACCCCCCTGTGTAACCTACTAATTTTCCGTCATGCCCTAAAACCCGGTGACAAGGGATAATTAAAGATATTGGATTACGGGAGTTCGCCATTCCTACCGCACGGCAATAATTCACAGATCCTAATTTCAAAGCCAACTCTTTATAACTCCAACGTTCACCATATGGGATGCCACACAAATGTTTCCACACTTTTTTTTGGAACTCCGTTCCTTGAGGATTTAAAGGAACCGTAAAAATTTTCCTTTTGTGATTAAAATATTCTTTTAATTCTTTAACACAAAGTTTGGTGTATTCATTTTTAATTTCTTTTTCTACTTTTTCTTCAACAAAATAGATGCTGCTTATTCCTTCGTCATCAGCTGTAATATGAACCCACGGTTTAGGAAAATTTTCCGGTGCGGCTAAATATTGATGATACATAGTATCTCCTTAAGAGGATGCAATACCTGATTGTATATGGGACTTCCCTTGTTATGGTGGCTGATAATATCATAATGCATATTTTATGATCAGGGATTACTATCATGGACGAAAAGTCTCTTTACGCCCGAATACTCAATTTATCCCCTCCTTGGAGTGTCG